>CBDVER010000022.1:0-10962 GCA_965373055.1 uncultured Thermoplasmata archaeon | reverse complement strand
AAGGCCGGCTCGATGGGCCGTGCAGGCATGTTCTCCTTCTATCCCACCAAGAATATGACCACAGGAGAGGGGGGAATGGTGGTCTCCGATGATCTGGAACTCATCGACAAGATCCGGATGCTGAGGAACCACGGGCAGGTTACACGCTACGATCATCTTTCGATAGGATACAACCTCAGGATGACCTCCATGGCCGCCGCCATCGGCAGAGTTCAGCTAAAAAAGTTGGAAGGAAAAAATGAGCTCAGAAAGAGGAATGCCCGCCTTTTAACAGAAGGTCTCGAACAGATCAAGGGGATAGTGGTCCCTTTCGTTCAGGAAGGAAATGAACCAGTTTACCACCAGTACACCATCAAGATCGCCAAAGGAAGGGAAGAGGTCTCACAGAAGCTTGCCGAGAAGGGGATAGGGAACAAGGTATTCTATCCGACAACGATCCCATCCTCTCCCGCGATGAAAACCTATGTGGACGACACGTTCCCTGTGGCTGAGGAGTGCTGCGGGCAGGTCATATCTCTGCCCGTACATCCTCTGGTCACCCCTGACGATATCGACATGATCGTAAAAACCATCAGGGATATAATGGAGGGATGAATTTGGACTTCTCGAACATGAAGGTCGGCGTTATCGGTGTTGGCTCTATGGGGAGGAACCACGCAAGGGTGCTGTCCGAGCTGGCAGATCTGAGGGGAGTATGCGATGCTAACAGAGAGCAGGCAGACCTTGTGGCGGGACAGTTCGGATGCGCGTCGTATGGCTCCGTCGACCACCTCATTGAAAGGTCCGGTGTCGAGGTTGTCACGGTAGCAACACCCACCATCTTCCACCTGGAAGCGGTGGAGAAGTGCCTCAGGGCGGGCATCGACGTGCTGGTTGAAAAACCGATAGCCGACACGGTGGAGAACGGACAGAGGATGATAGATCTCGCAGAGGAGATGGGAAGGACGTTCGCCGTGGGGATGATAGAAAGGCACAACCCGATAGTCAACTTCACCAAGGAGCTCATCGATAAAGATAACCTGGGAAAGGTGATCACAATATCCTCCAGAAGGGTGTCCAACTATCCTGCCAGGATAAACGACGTTGGAGTGATCACCGACCTGGGGGTCCACGATATCGACGTACTGAGATACCTGGCATCCAGCGAGGTCAAGAGCGTGTACGCCCTTGGAGGAAATGTCAGGGCAAGGCCGCTCATTGACCACGCCACCATTCTCCTACAGTTCGAGAATGGCATAGAGGGCATGATGGAGGTCTCCTGGCTGACCCCCATGAAATTGAGGCAGGTCATGATCACCGGCCTGGACGGCTTTGCCGAGATGGACTACGTGGATCAGGAATTGAAGATATCCTCCTCCTCTTTCGGTGGACTGGACCTGCCCAATATGTGGAGGATCCCTCAAAAATACGATATCAAACGGATGAGGGTCGCCCAGGAGGAGCCGTTGAAGAGGGAGCTTGTGGATCTCCTCTCTGCCATAAGGGAAGGACGGGATCCACTGGTAAAAGGGTGGGATGGCCTCAAGGACCTTGAGATAGCCAAGGCCGCGGAGCAGTCGGTCGAGACCGGCAAGAAGGTCATGCTCTCTCAATGATCCCGCCCCATATGGATCGTAAAACCAGGATCTCACGTTCTGTCGATGCTGCCAGAAGGTGCCATCGATCAAGCATAATCTTTCATATGTTCCACCTGGCTTGAAACGATATCCTCCAGGGAGTGCCTTACCTCGAATCCCAGTGCGGATATCTTCGTGGTATCCGACATGAGGATGGGATTATCATGGGGCCTGAAGAACTTCCGGTCAAATGTTATCCTGAGGTCGCCACTTCCGGTATGGACAATAATACCCACATCCTCCATCTCAAACTGGAAGGTATCAAGTAGGGCCTCATCGGCCCTGTACCATACTATATCCCTGCCGAACGTCTCTCCGTTGACCTTTTCCAGGGGCCTCTCCAGCTCCTTCCCGTTCACAACTGAACTGATCCCCTTGATGTCGTATCCCAGCTCCCTCATCGAGAGGAGGATGAACGTAAGGATGGAGTTGGTCCTCTCCGATCCCACGTTGTATACCTGTCCGAACTTCCCCCTCTCCTCAAGCAGCTGAAACGCCCTCACGACATCCTCGACGTGGGACCAATCCTTGAAGATGTTAACATTTCCAATGCTGATCTCCCTGCTGCTTTCCTCCAACAGCTGCCCGATGATGTGGGAGGTGACGAAATGTTCTCCCCTCCCGGGCCCCTCGATGTTGAAGTTCCTCGCCGTAACGGTCTTCAGCCCGTAAAGGGAGTGATATGCCGCCATGAGGGATGTCCCGTAAACCTTGGACAAACCGTATGGGGAAAGGGGCCGAAGCGGATTGTTCTCGTTTACGGGAAGCTCGGGGATCTCGATCGGGGGCGGATAGGACGAATACCTCTCGCCCAACCTGGCATACTGCTCCTCGGATGAATATACGAGGCCGTACTCCTCGGCCGAGCTTGAGAATATCACCACAGGGTCCATCTCCAGCGATCTGACCGCTTCGAGAAGGTTCAACGTTCCCATGAAATTGATATCGTAGGTTTCCCTTGGATTGGAGAACGACCTCGGGACGAACGTCTGGGCGGCCAGGTGATATATGACATCGGGCTCACATTTGCGGATGACCTCGGCTATCGATCGAGGATCGAGAAGCTCGCCCCTGTGGTATGTTATCTCCCCGTTCTCATTGTTTATATCCAGGCCGGTTCTGATCAGCCCGGAGACCTCATCCCCTCTGGAAATGAGCGCCCTTGAGAGGTGCGTTCCCAGAAAGCCGTCCACGCCTGTCAACAGGGTCCTCTTTGATTCAGACATTTCAACACCGATGCTCTCAGGATCCCCTCTCCGCCCTCATCATGATCCGGACCAGCTCCGAAAAACCCACCCTGGGCCTCCAGTTCAACTCCTCTCTTGCCTTTGTCGGATCGCCAACCAGAAGGTCCACCTCGGAGGGCCTGAAATATCTGGGTGATACCTCCACCAGGGTCTTCCCCGAAGAGGTTTCGATCCCCACCTCCTCCACCCCGATGCCCCTCCATTCCATGTCGATCCCCACCTCCTTGAACGCAAGTTCCGCGAACTCCCTGACCGTGTGTGTCTCACCCGTGGCTATTACGAAATCGTCCGGCCTCTCCTGCTGAAGGATGAGCCACATCGCCTCCACGAAATCGGGGGCATAGCCCCAGTCCCTCTTGGCGTCTAGGTTTCCAAGGACCAATCGACCCTGTTTTCCCTCGATGATATTTGCTATGCTCAGGGTTATCTTCCTCGTTACGAAGTTCTCACCCCTTCTGGGGGATTCGTGGTTGAACAGGATGCCATTGGAGATGAACATATCGTAGGCTTCCCTGTAATTCCTGGCGATCCAGTACGAGTAGAGCTTCGCCACGCCGTATGGGCTTCTCGGGTGAAAGGGAGTTGTCTCGCTCTGGGGCGACTCCTGGGCTTTCCCATACAGCTCCGAGGTGGCCGCGTTGTATATTCTGGTTCGATCTATCAGGCCAAGAAACCTGACGGCCTCGATCAACCTGAGGGTTCCGATGCCGTCCGTATCCGCAGTGTATTCGGGAACCTCGAATGAGATCTTCACGTGGGATTGGGCGGCCAGATGATAGATCTCGTCGGGCTCTATCTCCTTTATGATCCTGATCAGGTTGGAGGAATCGGTCATATCTCCATAGTGGAGCGTGAGGGCGGTGGACCCTTCTCCGTCGATGGAGTGAAGGTGTTCGATCCTCTGCCTGTTGAAACTGCTGGACCGCCGTACCAAGCCGTGGACCTCATATCCCTTCTCGAGAAGGAATTCGGCAAGGTACGAGCCGTCCTGGCCGGTCACTCCCGTTATCAATGCGGACCTTTTCATCGAACCACCCCTGATGATGATAGGAATAATGGTTCCAGTTATTTAATGCTAGTATAATATGGATGGTGCATCCGACCTTCCAATGATCATCCCATTTTCCCCCTAAAGGGACGGGGGCCCACAGGATAATCGACGCCAATTCCTAATATCAGTTGAACCATTTCATCAACAGCAGGACCTAATGGAAGCCTGTTCGATATCAGGGGACCCCAGGATGAAGATCGCAATACTTCACTCGGCCATGACGGAGGGCAACAACGGAGCCGAGAGGCTGGTCTACGACCTGGCCATGGAGTGGGGGTCCCGGATCTACATCTGCGATTACAACGAGCGGGTCAAGGCCTCATACCCGGGCATCGAGAAGATGATCGAGCTGGAGAGGATCCGCCATCCGGGGTCCTTCAGCAGAAAGTACTTCGAGATGATGAAAGTGATGGCCGGGAGGGAGGATATCGATGCTGATTTCATATTCTACTCGACACCCATGCCCCTGTTCAGGATAAGGAAGGACCCCACGCCATACATGTACATGTGCTACACCCCCGAGAGGGGTTTCTACGACCTGAAGGAGATCCTGAAAGAGAGGATGCGGGCCTGGGGGTTTCCCAGGTACCAGATCGGCTACCTGATGCTGCTCTACAGAAAGAGGTTGGACTGGAACCTGTTCACACGTGAGGTCAGGGCGGGGCAGGTGATCACCAACTCCAGACATGTGATGGACCGTTATGAGGGAATATATGGAAGCAGGCCAAGAGCCGCCATCCCCGCCCCGATAATGGTATCCAGGTTCAGGACGGCCCCCTCCGAGGATTTCTATTTCACCGCGGGGGGGCTCAGGCCGAATAAAAGGGTCGATATGCAGATCAGGGCATTTGCCGGGACCGGCCAGAAGCTGGTGATCGCAGGAGACGGCCCGGAGAGGGAGAAGCTGGAAAAGCTGTCGGTAAGATCGGGGGCGGATGTGGAGTTCCTGGGCAGGGTATCGGAGGATAAGCTAGTCAATATGTACTCCAGGTGCAAGGCGTTCATCTTCTCCGCCATCGACGAGGATTTCGGCATGACCCCGCTTGAGGCCATGGCCTCGGGAAAGCCCGTCCTCTGTGTGAACGAGGGGGGCCCGCTGGAATATCTGAACGATAGGGTCTCATTCCTGTTCGACGATGTGAAGGGGTTGAGGGAGCTCATAAAGGCCCATGATATCGATGATTACGTTTCCATGAAAGATGATTGCATTGGATTGGCCGGTGGATTCGACAGGGGAACGGTGGCGAAGAGGATGAGGCGGGAGATCGAGCTCATCCTCGAGGAGTTCTACTGAAATACAAGGGCAGGAGCCCCCATTCGAAGGGGGCTCACTGCTTCGGCCGGTTCACCCAGTGTACCGGGTCTTCGCCCTTCAGAGCCATGATCACCTGTTCGGATACCATGGTCCCCGCCTTCAACTGGGCGTCGGTGGTGTTGGCACCGATATGCGGGGTGAAGGATATGTTATCCAGTTCAGAGAGGTTCGTATCCCCCGGAGGTTCGGTCTCGAACACGTCCAGGCCGGCCCCTCCTATCTTTCCCTCTTTCAGGGCAGTATAGAGGGCTTTCTCATCGACAACGCCGCCGCGGGCGCAGTTGATGATGAAGGCGGTATCCTTCATCATCTCGAACTGCTCCGTGCTCAACATGTGCCTGGTGGAATCCATGAGAGCGACGTGAAGAGAGATGAAATCAGACCTCTTTAGAAGTTCGTCCAGCTCCATGAGCTCAATGCCGAACTCCTGTGCGACCTCCCCCGGAAGATATGGATCGAAACCGATGGTGGTCATTCCGAACGCCTGACACCTCCTTGCCAGGGCCTGTCCTATCCTCCCGCATCCGACTATTCCTGCGGTCTTTCCATCCAGCTCCATCCCCTTGAGCTGTTTCTTGAGCCACTGGCCGCTCTTGATCCCGGCCGTCCCCCTGTGGATCCCCCTGGCAAGGGTCAGCATGTGCCCGAACGCCAGCTCTGCGACCGATAATGTGCTGCCCATCGGGGCGTTGACCACTTTTATACCCTTTTCCATTGCATGGGCGATATCGATATTGTCCACACCGATGCCCGCCCTTCCGATCACCTTCAGATTGGAGGCCCTATCGATGGCGTCGGCCCTGACCTTCGTCCTGGACCTCACCATCAGGGCGTCGAATCCGCCGATCATCTCAAGCAATCCCTCGGGAGAGGCCTCGTCGAGCACTACCTCGTGCCCGGCCTCCTCCAGCATCTTGACCGCCTCGGGGGCGATCCCATCCGTGACAAGAACCTTCATTTTCCTCACTACCTACCCTTGATACGCTCGTCCGTTATTATAGTTGCGAAAATGGTCCTTTGAGTTTGTATCCCAACATTGACAGATCTAATATGATACAAGCCTCTCAATGTTGGGAGAGGCCTAACTTTGAGATCCATCTGTAATCGTATGTAAAAGTTAGGCTGTATCATTGGCTCGCGAACCATGTGGGCAGGATATAATATCGTAGTAGATTTTGGGTCCTGGACCTTGATCTTACCCCTTATCCACATGGAAGAACAGGATCTTCAGCGTCTCCGCTGTGCTTTTATTGGTCCATATCCCGAGACCGATCCCGGCAGCGAGTCCCGTGATCACCCGGAGCAGGTTGAACGATTCGTAAGAGGTCAATGCCTGCATCCCCCCATCCAGAAGCATCGGGGCCAATGCGATGAAGAGGAATGTAAGGGGGAACCTCCTCGAAAGGAACATCCCCACGATGCCACCCATCAAAAGGCCCGCAAATACCCCAACGTCCCTGGAACAGACCGGCATCTGGTTCCCATTCAACTGGTAGGACCTCTCGGTCAACTGATGGCAGTAGATGTCGCCGAATACGTACGCAGCCCTGGAGATAGGGGAACCCAGATGATCGAACGCCTCATCGTATTCGCGACTCCCCACCCTACCCTCCTTATCCATCACTATGGTGCCTTCTTCCTCCAGGAACGGCGCCATTATAACGGACGCGAACAGCACCAGGAAAACGATCAGCAGGGGGATGCCAAATGGGTTGGGTCGGCCGATAGAACGCCTCATTCTGTTTATAGGGTCAACGGTCACTCCTCACCCCTCCACCTCGTACCTGAGCAGGGCCCCCACCCCTCCCATCCTGTCGAACATCCTTCCATTGTCATGCAGGGACGAGATCACCATTGTTTTTGCCCCTATGAGAGGGGCCATGGATAGGAGCTCCTTGCCGATATCCGTCCTGAATACCGTATCGGATATGATCAACACCTCCACCGCCCCAATATCAAGTGCGGATCTGACCTCCCCCAAACCGTAGGCCGCCCCCTTTCCCCTCCCCACGCCCTCCATGAACCTGTTGAGCAGTGAAGCCTCCTGTGCTACCCGGGACCTGGAGACGATATCGTGAAGCTCATCCCCTTTGGACAGGACCTCCCTGACGCCCGCCATTCCCGCAGCAGAAGCGGGTATGGCTATCATCCTGGGCGCATCCTCCAGCAGCTGCTTGCGGAACTCCTTCATGAGTGCTTCCTTGAAGAAACCCGGGCCGATGAGGACAAGGGGGACGTCGTTATCCGCCACCGGCCCGTATGCCTTGATTATCTCATCATAATATCCGGACCATCTTCCCCCTCCGCCGTACCTCTTGCCGCCCCCGCCAACCTTGATCGTGGCGACCTGCTCCATCCCGTAATCGAGCATCTTGATCAGGGTCGCCTCCTCGTCATCAAGGGATATTATCCTGAATGAGGGGCTGGTTGAATTTCGCCTTGCCTCGTCAAGCAGGTCCCGATCCACGTCGGGCATCGGGTCCTTCCTGATGTCAAGGACCGTCCCCGGGTCCACGTTGAAAGTATGATATCCGCTGATATCCTGAGGGGCTTTCACGATCCTCCCCTTTATCCTCAGGTTATCGGTGAAGGGCTGGAATTCTACGTCCTCCACCTCAATTTCAAGATATACCTTCTTTCTGGTGGAGGTGTCGGGACGGATCATGTCCGTCCTGCTTTCAGTTTTTCTCCAGGTGATGCCTCCCACAAAGCTTCCCCGGGAGAGGATCTGGTCGAGGTACCAGAGGTCGCTCATGGAATCCACCCGGACCTTCAATCGGGTCCCGTCCTCCTCCTCTTTCAGTATTCTCATATCTCAACCTCTGTTAGATCCCGTCCTCGGAGGTCCTCTGACCGCTCGTCCACCCGTAATTCGTCTCCTGGCCCGATCTGGACCCATCATAGTACTTTGTGGTGGAGGTCCCTTCCATGGACAAGGGGGTCCCGTGCACATATTTCACGGGAGAATCCTCCCTCATCTCATACAATTCGTTGATAAAAACCTTGTACTCGCCTATATTGTGGAAATAGAACAGGAAATTGCTCCTGCTGCCTGATGAGTGCCACAGGAGCGGGCCTATCCTCTGTTTCAGCTCCTCCTCGTACTGGATCATGCGATCCATCCCGGCATCGTTGTGATACTCCACCACGAAATGTGCCCTTATTTTAAGGCCGAAATGCCCCATATTCAAACTATAGCTCTTGAAAAGCACCCCTTCCCGCTCCAATAGCAATCTGGTCTGGCCGACCTTCTGCCTGGAGATCCCCAGCTTCTCGGATATCTCCCTGTCCCCAAGCGGCGGCACGGTGACCAGAAGCGGCAGGATCCGAATAATTGGGCCCTTGATCTCCAGATCGACGTTTGGGGAGTTCGAGAAGGGATTTTCATAACCATATAGGGAGGGCGCCTCCACCTCGGTCCCGAAATGGTATCTCAACACGCCCGAACAGTCCCCCAGATTGTGAATGATGTTCGTTCTTACCTCATCGAAGTACTCCCCGGAGCTGCAGATCCCGCTAGGCCCCTTACCCTCTCCTCTTAACCTGCATTTGGAGATCAGGTTGCTGTAATCCGTGTATGAGGGTGAGAGTACCATGAGGTAGAAGGCGTTGCCGTCTGTCTCGAATATGAAGATGGACCTATGCCCCC
Organism: uncultured Thermoplasmata archaeon; assembly: GCA_965373055.1. Classification (GTDB taxonomy): domain Archaea; phylum Thermoplasmatota; class Penumbrarchaeia; order Penumbrarchaeales; family Penumbrarchaeaceae; genus JAGLEG01. The sequence continues at coordinate 2,084 of CBDVER010000022.1, read as the reverse complement.
TTGCGGTCGAGAGAAACAGCTCCCTGGCACTATCCTCATCCAGATCGTTCCTCAGCGTACCGTACTCCACACCGCGTATCCTGAAACCCATCACGAACGGGTCGATCGCCCTCTCCAACCTCATTACCCCCGACTTGAAAAGCCGCTTCCTGATAGATGAGAAGGCGGGATCCTTGATGGAGATGGCACTACATATCTCCCTCGATGAGGCCCTGGGCCATTTCGTAAGACAGTAGAGGACCTTGAGGTCCCTATCATTCAATGCCATCTCCCCGAAGAAGGGCCTCATTTGTTAAATATTATACGAGGATTTATATTCGGCCCCATCACTGGCATTGGGATGATGACGGCCTTCCAACCCGATCTCAAGGGGACGGCATACGAGGATCATACGGCCGATATCTGGCTCGTTGGATCCGGGGATTCTCCCGAGATCGTGTTATCCCGGATGGTCCATGGCCTGTACGGGGCCGTTGCGGATAGGTTCGAGATCCGGAAGGGAGGAAAGACCAGGGTAGTTCTCGAGGCTAACTCCCTTGATCTGATCCTGGTGGACCTCATCTCGGAGGCCCTGTACCTTCTGGATGCGGAAAAGAAATTACTTACAGATATTCATGTGGTCCTATCCGGAGGCAGCCCCTTCCGATTGATCCTGGATGCGGTGGAGTGCCACTACGATATCCCGGAAGGGGCGGAGGGATTGGAGATCAAAGCGGCGACGTACCATGGGGCTTACCTGAAGGCCGTGGCGGGGGGATGGGAAGGGAGGATACTTCTGGATATCTGAGGGGGGTCCCCCTTAAACATTATATAAATAGACGGACGATCAGGTGAATGTAGTCGTTGGGATGTATATGGTGTTTGACAGGTCGATATGCTTCCTCCCGGAAGATACGGTCCTCGAGGAGAAGGTCCTGAGGTGCAAGAACGATATCATTATCTCCGATCGTGCCCAGTTCCATCGAGGCATCATCACAGAGGGGAGGTTGTTCCTCGGGGAGTTCGTTGAGATCCGGGGTGATCTGGTGGCCCTCGGGGATATAAGGGTGGACAAGGGATGCAGGATCGCCGGGAATATCACAGGGGACTCTGACATTTTCCTGGGAGAGAGGTCGATCATCAAGGGGGAGGTGGTCGTTGGAAAGAACCTCGACATAGGCGAGGGCGTTGACATCAACCCGGACACCATAGAGTCAAAGGGGTTCATCAACATCAGAAACCCGATATCCGTGATCGTCTACATCCTTCTCTACCTGCTGGAGCTGATCAAGAGGAGCGATTCCACCGAGGTGGAGGAATTCTTCAAGGAGCTGGAGGACGGAGGGGAGGACAACTTCCTCATATCCAAGAACTTCACCTACCTTCCCAAGGGTTCTAAACTCGAGGGGGACCGACTCTTTGTTGCAGGGGATATCAAGATCGGGCCCAGAAGCCAGATCGTCTCGACGATAGAGGCGGAAGGGGACATAGAGATCGAGAATGAGGCGCAGATCTTCGGGGATATCCTCGCAGGCAAACGGATCTATATCGGGGAGAATGTGGTCATCAACGGAAAGATCTCCTCCGGAACGGAGGTGGTCATCCACCACGCCGCACGTATCGGTGGGGACATCAGGTCGAAAAATATCACGATCACGCCCGACACGATAGTGGAGGGCACACTGAGGGGGGAGGAGGGCATCAAGATCATGCCGGAGGGGGACCTTGCCATCGAGGAGCGGATACTCAGATTCGAGGGGGGCGTGGATTCCATGGAGGGATTCGTGAGCGAGGATTGATCTGTCTGTGCGGCCCCACAATTCCAGTGATGGTCCGGTTTTTTTAGATACACCCGGCTGAAGGTCGATTAAGGGGGCACATTTTACCCTTTTTTCCAAAATATTTATGTACTCTTGGTAATTCACCATTCCATCGGACATCTCCTGCGATGTGGGGGGGTCCAACGGTATTACGGTAGGTCGATCAAATGAAATTTTCCAAGAACGAGAAAAAGATCCTATGGGGCCTTGTCAGGTATCCCATGCTCAACGACAGGCAGCTCTCCGAGAAGATCAAGGTGAGGATGTCCACCTTGAACGCCATCA
>CBDVER010000021.1:0-11387 GCA_965373055.1 uncultured Thermoplasmata archaeon | reverse complement strand
TCCCCATGTAGAGGAATTAACAACTATGGCGAAAGTTGAGCATATCAGGGTCATCAAAATGAGCATCGTTAGGCTCGTTCTCATATTATACCTCCAAATCCCAGCAACGACATGCCTTCAAGCAAGTTAGGGGGTGACCCACCCAGCCAAGGGTCGAATTCAAGTCCATAACACCCCTTCATTATATTAAGGTTTGTTTCAGGACCTTTTTCGGGGCCAAACCATTTCCAACTTCTTTCCACATATCGCCTACTCTGGTTGCTGATTATCCCTAACCAGGGTAATGTCTTTTTATAAATATATTTTACTCATGTGAACATCGATGTGAACCGCGATCACCGGAAATGATCCCATCTGAACAAATGGCATCTTAAAGAAGAGGCCTCCCCGTCATCTGTCCTGAGTTGCTCAAACCGAGCAGAGAGAGTATTGTTGGTGCGATATCCGTAAGGCTCTTATCGCCTTGAGCGAACGATACCCCTTTCTTGATGTCATCCCCGATCGCGATAAGGGGTACGGGGTTTGTGGTATGAGCGGTGAATGGACCGTTCGTTATCGGGTCCCACATCTTCTCGGAATTGCCATGATCCGCCGTCACCAGAACAAAATATCCCTGGCCGAGAGCGGCGTCTACTACCCTGCCCATGTTCAGATCGACCGATTCCACGGCCTTGATAGCAGCATCGAGTATACCCGTATGTCCCACCATATCGCTGTTTGCGAAGTTCAGAACGCCCAGATCGAATCTCTGGTCCTGGATCTCATCTATCGCCCTGTCCCTCACCTCCCCCGCAGACATCTCTGGAGCCAGATCGTATGTGGCCACATGAGGGGAGGGGACCAGGATCCTATGTTCTCCCTTGAACTCCCTCTCCCTGCCCCCACTTAAAAAGAATGTTACATGTGCGTATTTCTCGGTCTCCGCGATCCTCAATTGTGAAAGCCCGGATAAGGATATTATCTCCCCCAGGGTCTCCGTCACATTATGCTCCGGATATGCTACATGGGTGAATATGGAACCGTCGTAATCCGTCATGGCAACGAAATAAGGTCTGATGACCTTCGTTCTGACAAAACCGTTGAAATAGGGATATATGAACGCCCTGGTCATCTGCCTGGCCCTGTCGGGCCTGAAGTTGAAGAAGATGATCGTATCCTCGTCCGATATCAGTCCCGTCGGTTTACCTCTCCTATCCTCTATCTGGATCGGCGAGATGAACTCATCGGTCTCCCCTTTCTCATAGGCTTTTTCGATCGCCTTGACCGGATCCCCATTCCGGTTCTCCCCCGGTGTGACATAATATTCAAAGGCGGTCCTGGTCCGATCCCAGCGGTTGTCCCGGTCCATGGACCAGTATCTGCCCATGACGGTCGCCACCCTGACCCGTCTCCTGTGATCGTTTTCGGATAGCCATTCCATGAGTTCCTCCATATCCTCCTTCGAGGATGTCGGGGATACGTCCCTGCCATCCGTGATCGCATGGACCCTGATCCTATCCACACCCTGCCCCAATGCCATCCTCAGGAGGCCGTACAGATGGTCGGAGTGGCTGTGCACCCCCCCTTTCGAGAATAAACCCAGAAGATGCAGGGTCCCCCCGTTCAGATTACACTCCTCCATGCCCCTGATGAGCTCCTTGTTGCGGAATATCGACCTGTCCTTGACCGATCTGGATATTTTGACAAGAGGTTGATCCATCGTCCTCCCCGCCCCCAAAGAGAGGTGCCCAACCTCACTGTTGCCCATCTGGCCCTCGGGCAGGCCGACATAAGGGCCGGATGCTTCAATGAGGGTATTGGGGTAGTTCTGAAAGAACGAATCGAACCTGGGCGTATTGGCCAGATAGATGGCATTGTGCTCCTTCTCGATACTGTGTCCCCATCCGTCAAGTATCATCAGGAGCAGCTTATCTGCTTTCGGGAGCTCACCCATTTAACGGCCTCCAGATCATAGTCAAATACTTAACCTTTGATACTTTCCAAAGCGTATTTGACATGTAGATCACGAACGAATAAGTTCAGGATAATAGGTTCGTGACTATAATAACATCTAACTGCTATTTCATCTTTGTCAGATTTGATATATTTCATTTCAGAGGCATTATCCCCCTCAGCTCAGGACAGGAGAATATAGAGTGGAGCTACGATGATCACGCCAAGCAGGATCGTTATGAAATTGACCATGTTGTTGGTGATCAGGCCCCTGGTTTGAAGTGTTGCGCCAAGCAGGCTGTCGATCTGACATCCGATCCACCCCATGACGATAGTGATCATTACCACGAGTGCGGAAGCTTCGAGTAAATGAGGGCCAGTGGTGATCAGACGATCGGTTATCAGTAGATATCCAGCACCTGCAACAAGGACGCCCCCCAGTAAGGCTGCGATATTCCCCAGAAGTGACACGCCCCCATCAACGCCCGGTTCAACTATCCTCATTGGATTGGTTATCAACCTGGGCTTACCGGATAAAACCCCGATCTCGCTGCCAAATGAATCGGAGGCCGCTATCGATATGGCGACCAGGAATAGTATCCCCGACAAACCCTCGGAGACCTCATCCAGGGGCGAGGAGAAAAGCGCTATGATCAGGGGTATGATCCCGTTGGCAACAACGTTCCTGACCCCCCTCTCTCCCACCTTTCCCTGGCTTATCCCCATCTCCTTTTTCTTTTTGTATTTGAAGATGGTGACCCCATAGGACACCAGCAGGAAGAAAAGCATCAACAGGAACCAGAAGAAATCACTGTAGCCTATCAACAGCATGCCCAGGATAATTGCCAGAATACTCCCTTTCAGATCCAGTACACCTTTAAGATACGTGAAGGCTCCAAGAAGGACACAGAGGGATATCGAAATGATAAATATGTACTTGTCGAAGTCGGGCATAATGGTAGATGCGAAATCCAGGCCGAGCATCCGACATGTGTATTCTGAACCTTTATTAAACAGTTTCTAACGGGACCCATCATCAGGCTCAGCCGGGAGTTGCGATGATCTTATGTCATTCGATGACTACCAATTAATACCTAAATGTGGATACATGTATGTGGCCGAGGAAGAGGACCCGTTCGAGTTCCAGAAGATGCTGGAGAGATCCAAGACATTCTCCTTCGAGTCTAGCTCCGAGATAGAGAGGCGGAGCGATGCAAAGTGGATCGAACCTTCGAAGGATGCCCCGAAGATAGACCTCAGCCAGGTCACCGAGACCTACAAGGTTCAGGGATTTGAACTGAAGGAACCGCCAAAGCCCAAGAAGGGGAGCGAGGCAAAGGCCCTGAAAAATTCAGATTCAACGGCGGATTACAAAAGGAACCGCGAGAACTACGGGGTCATTTGTCCAACCTGTCATGCCACCGGGAAATGCCAAGTATGCAGGGGCAGGAAGCGCGTCAGGTTCCTGTTCAAGTGCAAGAACTGCATGGGCACTGGCAAATGCCCAGATTGTATGCTGGAGTTGACCATCAACTGCAAGAAATGCGGATCGCCAATGAAGATGTATTCCGACTCCTGCCGAAAATGCGGTCTGGCATTTACCTGCCCTTCATGTTATTCTCCTCTCCCCGCCCTTGCTACAAAATGTATCCGCTGTGGAAATATATTCACATGTGGCTCATGCAAGAAACCCTATCCAGATGCATATTCCCACAGGTGCCCTCACTGTGATCATTGGAACCACCCGGATCGAGATCTGGAATGAGGTCGCTGTGAAAGCTTCAAATACAAGAAGGATTTGTAGATGCTTGGGTGAAACGATGGTAATGCCTCAGAATCTCCTGGAAAAAAGCCTGGGAAAGAAAGTGAAGATCCTGCTCAAGGATGGCCGCTCGATGGAAGGGACCCTCTCGGGGTATGATGAATATATGAACATGGTGTTGGAGGGGACAGAGGAGGAGGGAAAGGATATGAAAAGGCGACTTGGTACCGTCGTGCTGAGAGGAAACAACGTGGTGTCCATATCACCTCAGTGATCCAACTCTATACCAAGAGGTATTATTGTTCCTGCAACAGGCACTATATCCGATCCAATGCACTTTTCAAAGATGGATAGAAGGTCCTGCTTTGTATCCTCTATCGGGGTTCCCAGTAGGACATCATTGGTCCCTCCCAATATTATACAGTGGTCGGGCAGGTGCATTATCACCTCACTTTCGAACCTCTTCAACATGCCGAATACCGTATTTCCTGCGATACCACGGTTTATCACAGAAACCCCTGTCAATTCAGCAAGCCAGTAAGGGAACTGGTTATCACTGTCGATACTCTGGTCTATAGGATATCCATTACGATCTATGAGGGCTCGGCCCGGGTATCCCTGCGTATGTGAGTCGCCCAGGCAGACGATGGAGGAGAGGTTTTCGGCATCTTTCAGATAGCCGGAATAAATAGCATCTGCGAGATGTTTGTATCCATCTCTGTTGAGATGAGCATGATCCCCACACGAATATCTGACGTCAAGTAGGTTCCGATCCTGAGGGTCCCGGAAGGCGCGGTTCAGATCGATCATCGGCATGGCCAGATCTTCTGAGATCACCTTTATCCAGTCGTTGATCTCCCTGATCGTCCGGTATGCGTTCTGAACGAACGTGGAGCTTCCGCGCTCCCTCATCTCCGATCCACCCGGAAGCATGGGTAGCGGTATGTCCAGGATATTGATACTATTTGCGGAGAGATGGGCGGTTGACCTCTCAGAATAATATAAATATCAACCCCCTTTTAGCATCCTCCGATGCCCCGGTAGGGTAGCTTGGATATCCTAGAAGCTTGCGGAGCTTCAGACTTGGGTTCGAATCCCAGCCGGGGCGTCCATCCTATCGTTTCTCAACACTTATAATTGGAGATAGGACTCCCTTCTGGGATTCGAACCTTGGTCTTTTATATTTGGCGTTTCGTGATAGCCAAATATAAAAGTGCGCTGAGCCACGAAGTGGGTTAGCTGCATCGAATCCCAGCCCACGAACTTATTAAATTCAATCCCCGGCTTGTTGATAAATGGCGCTTCTCATCAACTTCTATCTCCATTTATCATACGTTCCCGTCGCTGTTTACACCCAGATAATAATCTCCGACGGGAACATCCCAGCCGGGGCGTCTATTCCATTGTTTCTAAGATAATATCAACTGAAATGGAATTCTCTCCTGGGGCATTTGAAAAATGAGACATTTTTCATGTGTGTGCAAAATCTCGGATTTTACAAACATTCGAACCTTGGTCCTGAAAGACCGAGGGTTCCTTACCCGAGGGCTTACAGGCGCGCATAATTCCAAAGGAATTACTGCTGCGTCGAATCCCAGCCCGCGAACACATTCATATCAATCCCCGGCTTGTTGATAAATGGTGTTTATATCCGCTACATCACTCCATTTATCATATGTTCCCGTCATTGCCTTTAAAATGACCATTACTTTTTTACGATGGACATCAGGCATGCCAACCAATCATCAGCTGCCCTTCTTCCGGATTCCAGGCTTTCCGTAACGACGTCTGCAACGACCATCTTCCCTTCAATATTTGTTGCAATATATTCATCATCATCGACCGAGAGGGCATCAAATGCCATCCTGGCTTCTTCGGGTTCGTCCATCGCGATCCTCACAACTGTTCGAATGCTCATCCGGACCCTTCCCCCATCTGGCCCCCTACGATCTCATTGGCCTCCTCAAGAAATGTCATCATCATTTCGGAAGTGATACTTCCTCCCGCTGCAACGTCGTGCCCACCCCCATTTCCTCCCGAATTCCCACAGGCCTTTTCCAGCATCGAACCGAGGTCCAAACCCTTTCTGACAAGATCGTGATTCCCCCTTCCGGAGATCTTGATGATACCATCCTCGATATCGGAAAGGGCAAGAACAGGTTTGGTTGGATCAAATAGATAGTTCAATGATAGGCTGGCGATGGTCCCTGCCAAAACGTCTTTTTCGACCTTCAACCACTGGATATACTCCATCTCATTGATGCCGTTCTTCTCCACCTCAAGCAGGTTCTTCTGGATCATTTTCCTGTATTCAAGTCGATTATCATGGGCTTTCCTGCGCGCACCCCTATTCCCCCAGATCAGTTGAAAACCCACGCCCATCTCCCGCATTCGACCGCAGCTGTCAATATCATAAGCAAGGCTCTCCACATTCCCGAATTCTGCAGATACAAGTGTCTCTCGAAAAAGCTCATTTACTGTTGAGGACCTTATTCCCTTATCAAGTAGATATGTGTAGAGATATGACTGGAGGACCTTGAGATGCTCCTTTGATACCTCCTCAACCTTGATCTCCGGATCGATCCCCATCTTCAACAGGAGCGCATGAACCCTCTGTGGATCTGCGGATATGCCTTTGATGAACGGGTCGTTTGCCATGACCAGCGACTCTTCTATTGATGCACCATGAAGGGGCATGCCAATATAGGAGGTCAATATCCCATCTTCCAGGGCAAGCTCCTTGATCCCCTTGTTAAGCTCCTTGAACTCCGGCACATGCTGCCTGTCCGCTATCGACCCTGCCAACGAGAAAGTGCACAGGTCGATGTTATCCTCATCCATGGCAATGGATACCAGGAAAGAAAGGGTGGAACCGGAGCAGCCGGTTGTGCCGTTGATACCGTGGAACCTGGGGTTGATCTCATGTACCCCCCTGCCGTCCGAGATGGAGTATGGAGATGTCCGTTGGCATTTATGATGATCCAGGATGATCGCACGCTTTCCCAACTCCATCATCTTTTCCGAGATAAGGTTTGCAAGGGATGAGCCCATGTCCGTGATTATCAGAAGGTCGAAATCCTCCTGAAGTGTGGAAAGAGCTTTTTCATCAATAACTGACCCCATTGTGGTATGAAACCCCTTACCTGCCCTTTTCAAGGCCATTGATATTATCGCAGCCGAGCTGATACCATCACCATCATTATGTGATAATACCCTTACATTCCCCTCGGTGGATTCGATGATGGAGGCGGCTTCCTTGAGGCGATCCCTCACGGGTCCCTGTATCTTCATCCACCTTAAAGGCTCTTCCATTTTCCACACCCGGTTGCATGTTGATAGACGATATGAGATATAATGAATTTTCCAAAATCTTAAAAAAAAAGCCGATGGGACGACCCCAACGGCAATTGTCGAAATATATTGCGGAGTTAATCTGCAAGCAGCTTGGCCTTGTCAAGTGAATATGACCATCCCATGGGAAGGACGCCTTTTCGGACATAATACCTTCCAAGCCTTCTTATCTTGGCCTCGGTTAGCTGTAACTGCCTCTTGTTGTGAATGTCCTTTTGATTATCCTTGATATGAGCACCCATGCCAACGGCCTTCCTCATGAGGTTCTTCAGATCCTCTGGTAGGGTCATCTTGATGCCTTTTTCCTTGAGGATCGCATACATTGGTACACCAAGCGCGGTCTTCACATCGGGTATTCCATGAATATCCCGCAGCTGGATCCCTATCTGGGAAGAGGACAATCCCTTGTTGTAAAGATCCACGATCTGGGTCTCGATCTCATTCCTATCCACCTCAAGCCAATCCGGCTTGCCCGACCTATAGGGTTTGGTCGACGTCGAACGACCCCTTCTTCTCGCGTGCATCCTTGCCATATTACATCTACTCCGTTAAAGCCCTGGGACCACTCCATTATACTTTTAATATATAAGTCTTGGTGAGAGTTACCTTGGTGATTGACAATTCACATCGAGTACTCGGATCGCATAATGAACTGATCACATCATTTTTCCCGGGAGAATTGCCATGCCATGATGCCGCCCTCCATGACCTTCACATTTGTCCAACCATTGGCCTTGAGGATCAAAGCCCCCTCATATCCCCTGAGGGATATCTTGCAGAAGCAGATGATCTCACTCTCCTTATCCTTGGGGAGCTCATTGAGCCGCTTTCTCAAAGCACCCAGTGGTATCAATGATTCCCCCACCCCCAATCGCATGGCCTCATATTCATCAGGCCCCCTCAGATCGAGAAGGAAGAGACCCTCATCCTTATCAAGCCGCCTCTTGACCTCCGTGGTCGAGATCCCCTGGAAATAGCCCCTGATCTTGTTCTGCATAATATGAGATGTGGATATCAGGTTATCTATCGCAAGCGTAAATGGAGGAGCATAGGGGAGATCGGAATTCACCAGATCGTCCACGGTCAACCCTCCCTGTATCGCAATGGATGACTGGGCGATCTGCTTGCTTACGTCACCCGGACCCACACACTGCACACCAAGTATCTTACCTGAGCCCCTATCGGCTATCATCTTGGTGACAAGGAGGAGGCCTGACATGAAACCGGGTTTATCGGGGCCGGCGTTGATAACCGTGACGATATCGTCATATCCCATATCCCTTGCTTTTTTCTCGGATAGGCCTGTTGATCCTGCTGAGAAGTCAAATACCTTGCAGATGGACGTGTGTATGGTCCCAGGGAATGTCGCCGTATTCCCCAAGATCACGTTCTCACCGGCCACCCGTCCCTGGAGGTTCGCCAGGTCACCAAACGGAGCCAGGGTCATCTTTCCGGTGATCCTGTTCACTACCTCGATGCAATCGCCGATCGCGTAGATATCCGGGTCAGAGGTCATCATATGCCCATCAACCGCGATCCCACCCAGGCCTCCAATATCGATCCCTGACATTTTCGCAAGGTCCACATTGGGTTTAACGCCAATGGCCATGACAGCAAGCTCGCAGGGGAGCTCCAGGCCGTTCTCCAGCTTGACACCGGTCAACTTGCCATCCTCCCCAAGAAATTCCACAACACCATTGCCGGTGATCACCTGAGCGGCCTTGCTTCTCACATGGTTCTCAAGAAGTTCGGCCAGTTCACAGCCCATGAACATCATGATCTGGTCCATCATCTCGATGACCGTGATATCAATACCTGCCAGATTGAGCGCCTCACACGTCTCCATGCCGATGAGGCCACCCCCAACAACGATCGCTTTCTTGATCTGACCCTCATCCCTTATCTTACGCAGTAGATCCGCATCCTTCATGGACTGCAGTGTTGTGATCCCATCAAGGTCGATTCCCGGGATAGGCGGCATATTGGGTTTGGACCCCGTTGCGATGATGAGCTTATCATAATCAAACCTCCTCTCCTCTCCGGTATTGAGATCCTTGCACAGAACCGCCTTCTCATCCCTGAGGATGAGCGTCGCCTCTGTCATTGGTATCGCCCTTATATCCTTGGCATTTTGAAAGAAATCCGGGCCACGGATCACTCCGGTTGGCGTGCTCAACAGGGCGTTCCTGTCATCAAATACCCCACCAACATAGTATGGATAACCACATGAGGCCATCGAGAAATCAGGCCCCTTCTGAATTATCACAATATCCGCATTTTGATCCATTCTCCTGGCCCTGGCCGCAGCTTTTGGTCCCGCTGCAGACCCTCCGATCACGACGATACGTTTCTGATTCTCCATATGATCAACCCTCGATGAGCAAAGATTTCGCTCGGTCTGCTACATCTGCTACACAGGTATAACTTCATTATATATCACATATATGCACAGCAAGCCACCCACCTGTAGATCGCATATTTCCCATTTAGATCAGGTGATGCCAACAGAATATCATCATGCCCATAACCACATTATACACCGTGGGCCCCCTTTTCAATGTCCGAATATCATCATTAATATGCCATGACCACAATCTACCAATGACAGCCATGGATGGGAATGAGCCTTCGGATGATCATGGACCGCACAATAGACGTATTGATGACATCCTTGCTGAACTGGGAACCTCCACCGATGGATTGACCGAGCAGGAAGCCACGAATAGATTGACAGAATATGGAAGAAATGAGTTGATCGATGCCCGGAAAGATCCAAAATGGAAGAAATTCCTCAGGCAGTTCGCCGATGTCCTGATCATCGTTCTCCTGATCGCAGCTGTGGTCACTGCGATCCTGGATCCCCACGGGATAGATTGGATAGTAATAACTGCGATAGTGATGATCAACGCGATCATAGGATATATCCAGGAGGAGAAAGCGGAGGAGGCTATCGAGAATTTAAAAAAACTGGCTGCCCCTAAAGCGATAGTATTCCGTTCCGGTAAGAAGAAAGAGATACCCGCAAGCTCACTTGTACCTGGAGATATTATCTACATTGAAAGTGGAATGAGCATCCCATCGGATTCCAGGGTGATGGAGAGCAGATCCCTCAAGATCAACGAAAAGGCGCTCACAGGCGAGAGCCTTTCTGTCGAAAAATCCAGTGTGGTTATCAAGGGAACAACGTCACTGGCAGATCGGAAGAACATGCTCTACATGAGCACGACCGTTGAGATCGGAAGCGGAACAGCCGTGGTAACATCTACTGGTATGAACACGGAGATCGGCAATATCGCGAAAATGATACAGCATGTGAAGAGGATGGAGACCCCCCTCCAGAAGAGGTTGAAAAAACTGGGAAAGAAGCTGGGGATCCTCGTCTTGATGGTCTGTGGATTGATATTCTTTCTCGAGATCGCCAGATCGTATGATGATCTTTCCATTGATCATCTGGTGGAATTCTTCGAGGTGGCCGTCTCGCTGGCTGTCGCCGCCATACCTGAAGGGTTGCCCGCGGTCGTCACCATTGCCCTTGCCATGGGGCTGAAGGTCATGGCGGGGAAGAACGTCATCATCCGAAAACTTCCTGTCGTCGAGACCCTGGGAAGTGCAACAGTGATCTGCACGGATAAGACAGGCACGCTCACAACTGGATCGATGTCCGCAGATGTGCTCTATCTTAACCGACAGAGGATCGATATCGAGGGCGCGGGATATCAGCCACAAGGTGATTTTATCAGTGGTGGAAGAACACTTGATCCCAGGGCCATGTCAATGACCTTCGATCGGATGGTGCTGGCCTCATGCCTTTGCTCCGATGCTACCATGACCTACGAACGCGGAGAACGGAAGGTCCTGGGTGACACGACAGAGGGTGCCCTTATAGTAATGGCGGAAAAGGCCCTCTTGGACCCTCTCAAATTGAGGCAGAGATATCCAAGGGTACAGGAGATACCCTTCGATGCCGAGAGGAAGATGATGTCGACCCTCCACCGGATCGACGGCCAGGATATCTCGTTTACCAAAGGAGCCCCCGAGAAGGTTCTTCAATTATGCCGTGAGGAATTCCTGGAGGATGAAAAGGTATCGCTTACTTCCAGAAGGAAGGGGGAGATCCAGAAGCTGGTTGATGGGATGGCCCGGAGAGGATATCGTATCCTCGCTTTCGGGATGTGTGAAACCGGGAGAATGGAGGACGATCTGACCTTCATGGGGATCGTGGGCATCAGGGACAAGATAAGAAATGAGGCGAAAAGATCCGTGCAGACGGCAAAAAGGGCAGGTATCAGAACCTTGATGATCACTGGAGATCATAAGCTGACAGCAACGGCGATCGGAAAGG
>CBDVER010000020.1:0-11440 GCA_965373055.1 uncultured Thermoplasmata archaeon | reverse complement strand
CGAATACGTGTTCTACGGCGACTGGGAGAACTCGGTCAATCTGACCCTTACATACAACGAGACATTCGGGGTATATCGTTCGACCGTCGTGGACATACCTCACACGCTTGGCCCGCTGGAGTTCAACGTCTCAACTCTCGATGCACAGGGAAATTGGGCGACCTATGTCCTGGAGACCCTTATCGCCGATAACGATTTTCCGTTATACCATTTTGATCTCCCGGCGAATCCAACGACAGGCGATCCGCTGAATATCACGATCGAGGTATCGGACAATGTGGAGATCGGGGAGGTGTACCTTTATGCGGATTATCTGGACGGGTATTCCCTACCCCCGTACCCTATGCTGTTCGATCCCGTATTGACCAAGTACTACTGGGTGGTGGACTACAGGCATACCCGGTCCGACATCACATACAACTTCTCGGTCGCTGACACATCGGGAAACACCGTCTGGACCACGAACGGAACGAGGACCCCCTCCGATAACGACCCACCGGCAATATTCTCCGATATGAGCCCCCTGTTCGGGTACGCGGGAGCCGATTACAAGTTCAAGGTCCTCTGTACGGACAATATCGATCTGGAGTCATTTGAGATCGTGTACAGCACCTCACTTGACCCAAACGAGATCCGGGACGATATGGTCGAGATGGAGTCGGGTCAGTTCTACTACGATATCGTTCTGCCCAGCGAACCCTGCTCCCTATATTACAAGTTCATTGCAGAGGATTGGGTGGGATTTTTCACGGAGACGCTTCTGAAAACAGTGGAGGTCAAGGATCTCGCGCCTCCGACAATAGAGGATCTGGTATTCGACGACACGGCCTATACTGGCGATGAATACGTCATAACCGCAACGGTGAGGGATGATACGGTCCTCTCCTACGCCCGGGTGTATTACTACCTCGGTGACGACGAGCCTGTGGTTCCGATGGTTGCGGCCGCGGAGAACGCAGGCAGCTCGTATACATTCACCATTATGGTGCCTGACGACCTATCGGGCCTTCACTTCAAGGTGGTCGCATCGGACATCGAGTCCAACGTGCAGGCCATCGGGTGGATCTCCATCGATGTGGTGGATAACGACCTTCCGGAGATGGTGGAGGACCTCTCGTACTCGCCGGACTCGACGGTGGGCGATGCTACCAAGCCCACCACAGGGGGCGATTACATGTTCATGGTGAATGTGACCGACAATATCGCCATCGGATCCGTCATGGTATGCTACACCATGCCCGGAGGTGAGGAGATGAGCTTGACCCTTGACACGGGCACAAGGGCCGTATGGAGCTATTCGGGCACGGTCACCGTTCCCAATGAGGCCGGTGACATGCTATACCATTTCATTATCGTCGACACATCCATGAACGAGTTCGTAACCGACGAGGTCACATTGACCGTCTGGGATGACGAGCCACCGGTCCCGATGGTGGACCTGCCGGATGTGGTCTATCAGGGAGAGGAGTTCACCATGGATGCGAGCCTTTCCTCGGACAACGTGGGCATCATCGAGTGGACATGGTCCTTCGCGGAGGCGGACGGCACACCCGTTATACTCTCGGGGGAGAACGTGAACTATACCTTCGAGGAGGTGGGCCTCTACGAGGTGACCCTTACGGTCTCCGACGATATGAACCCCGGAGCCGCATTGGTCTTCGAGATCGGTGTGATCGATACCGAACCACCGGTGGCACTTGCGGACGTGCCGGAGACAATAGGGTCCGAGGACCTGCTCGATCTGGCCGCGATAGGCACCGATAATCTGGAGATCGTAAGCTACCTCTGGACCCTTACCCTGCCTGACGGCACGGAGGTCACGGGGACGGAGGAGGTGTTCACATACGATCTCATCGCGATCCGGGGAACCCTGATCTTGACCCTGAAGGTCGAGGACGGCATGGGAAATTACGATATTTCCCAGTACGAGATCGAGGCGATGGACCTGGACGCACCGGTGGTCATGACCCCGTCGGACGTACAGGTGTACGAGGACTCGCTTCTCATCTTCAAGGACGCGGGCTCCTACGACAATATCGGGATCGTAGCATACGAGTGGAGGGTGGAAGATGAGGTTTACACGGGCATCGGCTTCTCCAGGAGCTTCCTTGGCGCAGGCGAGTATAATATCACCCTGACCTGCTACGACTCGAGCAATAACTCCGGAGTCGGCTGGTTCACAGTGTCAGTCCTGGCAAAGGGCGAAGGGTTCGACACGGATGGCGACGGTATGCCGGATGATTGGGAGAATTCCATGGGCCTCAATCCGCTTGTTGATGACAGGAACGGTGATCCCGATGGTGACCTGATCATAAATATACTGGAGATGGAATACGGGCTCGATCCGCTGAATTCGGATACGGATGGTGACGGCCTCCCCGACAACTATGAGTTGAAATATGGTTTCGACCCGACGGGAACGAACAACGCCGATCTGGACCCGGATGAGGATGGGGATTCCAATATGGTGGAGTACCTGCAGGGCGATCGGAGGAACCCGACGTTGGCCGATGCCGATGAGGAGGAGGAGGACAGCTCCGGAACATACCTCATGATCGCTATCGCACTGGCGCTTCTGGTGCTGATAATCATCGTGGTGATAGTGATGTTCGCAACGAAGGTCAAGTCGGTGGAGGAGGAGTTCCCCGAGAAGGAGTTCCCCCACCTCTACAAGAAGGTGGAGACCGCCCCCAAGATGGAGGCCCCACCCACAGAGGCTCCGGCACCACCACAGTGATCGGTTAGCTGTACGAACGCGGGGGCTGCTCAAGGGCGGTCCCCTTTTTTTAATTAAACTAGTATATTGCTTATCTCTTAAATTAAAATATTTTCTATGAATGTTAGGTTGGCATACAGCTTATCTCTTAAACATTCAAACCGTCGACGAATCCAAGATTCGTCCGGTTTTTCACATAGGTTTGGATTTGATTAACTCTTAAGTGAAAAATCTTGGAAAAATCAAAGATTTTCCCGGTTTTTTAATTTAAACTATTATATTGCTTATCTCTTAAATTAAAAAAATCGGAATCGATCGATCGTTCAAATATTGATATCGCTATCTGCTGGCCATCCGATAAATAGTTGGAGGGCCATTCTGACCCGGAGGAGATAGAATGGCAGCATCGATAAGAACCCCTGTTGCATTATTGGTGATCGGAGGCCTGCTCGTCATCCTGACGATAGGCATCTCGATCCCGACCGTCATGGGGCCCGAGGAGGTGATCCTGACCCAGGATGATTTTGGCTTCGATCAGGATGGAGGATACAGGGCGACGGTGCCCTCCGAAGACCTCAGGACCACTGTGGATGTGAGGATATGGGGGCGTACCGATCAGGCGATAGACATTAACCTGATAGTGAAGGATGGAGGGGGTTCGATCATCAAGGAGATGTCGCGGACAACCCCGATGGACGTAACGGTGATAATCGATGGTATGGGGGGAAGCTACAGCTTCATCGTCAATATCGGGGATGAGAGGTATACGCTGAATAATATATTCATCGAGATAACACAGGATGAGATATCGGAAGTGGACCTGGGCCTCTGCTGTGGCGCAATGGTCCTCGGTCCTACCTCTGCTATATTGATCCTGGTGGGTTTGATAATGCTTCTGAAAAGGGCCGTGGGGGGAAAGAAGAGCAAACCTGCCCCCGTCCCCGTCCCGGAATATCATTCCACATGGGACGATGTGAACAGGGGCTACGGGGCCCAAGGGCCTGCCGTTCACCCGGATGGCATCAGGATAGATCCGTACTATCAAAGGTCCAGTGAGGTTCACTCAACTTCGGAACCCTCCACCTATCCCACCGGTGAGGGAGGGCCAGGTAACGATACCGACTTCAAAGGTGACGATGCCCAGATCGATGATGATCAGCTCCGCAGGCCGAGGATGGCCCCACCCCCGCCCCCATCATAGGTAGGGAGAGTTGTTGTCTCACCGCTTCCATTGATCAATCCCAGTCCATCTCCTCGTCCTCTTCAGGATCAGATGAAACCTCTGTTTCGTCGTAATCCTCCATAATGACAGCGGAGCCGGCCTCCCCGTCATCATCACCTGCGCCCTTCCTCTTCCTCAATACGAGGAATATGGCCAGGCCGATCAATAACAACAGGATGAGTATGCCCCCCAGGATTCCCCAGAACATGATAGGATCCTCGCCATCGGCCGGATCCTCCTCGGAAGGCATCGCGGTGACGCTGAAGTACTCCACCTGCGAATTCCCCTCGTTATCGGTGACGGTCAATGTGATATTGTATTCTCCCTCGATCCAGGGGACGAAGTTCACCGTATCGCCCTCCATCTCCCTATCCTCTCCATCCGGTCCCAGGATACTCCAGGTAAAAGACTCGATGCCGGATTCATCGGATGAGCCCACTGCATTGAGGGTGATCTCACCCCCTGTCGCACCCTCCTGGGGACCGAAGGCCTCTATGATCGGCGGTACGCTGTCCACGACGAGGATGGATGTTGTGGCCCAGAACTCATTCCCCTCCAGGTCCACTGCCAGGGCAGAGAATGACCAGGCCCCCGCCCCGATCGGGTCGAAAAGGGCCCTTCCATCCTCACCGATCGTCAGTGTAATGTTCGCATCGTCCTTTGATGCGAAGATCTCCACCTGATCAAGGCCGATGTTATCCGCAGAGGCCACCTCCAGCCATATCTCCTCTTCAAGGTCTATATCATCCGGAAGGGGGCCGATGGAGATCGAGGGAGGATCGTTGTCGCGGATCGTGATATTGCCGTGGAGGGCAATATCATTGCCCGCCTCATCTCCCAGCAACAACAGGTATGGGTGCTTACCGTCGATGTCAGGCCTCAGGGAGAGGTGCCCGGAGAAGGCACCATCCGATCCCTGGACCTCTGCGGTGATGTTTCCATCTGGAATGAACATCCTGAACGCCGCGGATGTGATGGCGATGTTATCCTCACCTGTGAAGGTGAAGTAGAGGAGGTCCCCGGTGGTACCTTCCGACGGGATATCATGGGTTATCAGGGTGGGGGGGTCGTTGTCAACGACCTGCAGGGTAACCATATCGCTCCTGTTCAGGTTGTCGGCCCCATCCCGGGCCGTTGCCCTGAAGGAGAGGTCCCCCGTCCTGTTTGCGGGGATATCTATCGTCTTCGTATACCGATCCGATGACCACACCATGGGTGTTGAATTCGATACAAGGCCCCCGGGAAGGATGAATTCCAGCTCAACTCCCGACATCGATACGAGGTCCTTGGCCGTAACGCTAACCTCGAAGGGATCGCCCGTGGTTGCCCCTTCGCCGTAGATCATCTTCCCCAGGGTTGGCAGGTCGTCATCCACGATGCTCAGGTTGAACATAACGGACGTGTTGACGTTTCCGGACGTATCCTCGAACACGAACCTGTAATCGAGGATGCCCGAGACATCGGATGGGATGACGACCGACGCCCAGAAAAGGGTGCCCTGGCCGACCCGTTCCATGGTCACCTACATGTCATCCCCTCCCAGGTCGTAGATGACGCTGGCGTCTTTGATGTCGATATGGTCCTCAAGGGAGCATCTGAACGTGTATCCGTCCCCCGTGGTTGCGGTTGGGTCGCTCCCATCGGAGATGAAGGTGGGAAGGTCGTCATCGGCCACGGTGCGGTTGAGGAGGCGGTATGTCAACGTATTTCCCTCATCGTCGGATATCTGGACGATGGATTCAAGGGTCCCGATCGAATTGTACGGGATCTCCATGGTAACGCCCCACGTGGCGTTCACATCATCATATGATCCGTCTTCGTAGTCCCAATCCCCCCCGTCTATCATCCAGTTGAACACCACCCCTGACACCTCGATATTATCCTGTGCCGAGATCATCAATGTGAACGGGTCCCCCGTCGTGGGATGGAGCCCGGAGTGATCTTCCAGAAACTCGGGCAGATCGTCATCGGCTATCATCACGTCCTTTTGAACCGTCGAGATCGCGTTTCCCGAGGAGTCCAGGATGTGCAGGAGATAGTGAAGTCCTTCCACCGAATCGTCGGCGAGGTCCATGGTGTAGATGAATTGCTCCGCCCCCATCGAGGTCCTGTTCTCGTGGGGGTTGCCTCCGAACCAGTACTCTATCGTGATGGAGCCCAGCCCAACGTTGTCGGAGGCGGTCACGTTGAATGAGAAAGGGTCCCCCGTGGTCCCGACGGACGGCGTCAGGTCCAGATCGAGGGAGGGATCGTCATCATCTGTAACAGCCACGTTTCCCTGTGCCGAGGTGTTCCAGTTCCCGGCACCGTCGCAGGAGCGGAAAAGATAGTGCAGCATATCGGTGGAGTTCCAGGGGATGATGATGCCGGCCGTGAAGGTGGTCGGCCCTCCTGTCAGCGAGATATTGAGGGAAGGCCCGGCCCCGTACCAGTATTCGACGGCCCCCTTGCTCACCCCGATATTATCAGAGATGTTCACCTGGAAGGTATAGGGGTCGCCCGTTGTAGCTTCCAGCTGAGAGCCATCCTCCCCGAAGATGACCGTATCGTTATCTACGATGGCCGCCTGCGCCCAGGAGGTCTGGTTCCAGTTTCCCGCCTCATCGTGGATGTGGACCCTGTACCACAGCGGGTCCAGGGAGTCGAGGGGATGGGAGGAGGTGAAATAAAAAGTGCCGGACCCGATGTCGGCCATGGTGGTGTTGTGCGAGGAAGAGGGTGAAGAGGAGCTCCAGTTGTACTCCATGTAAGCTCCCGAAACGCCTATGTTATCACTTGTGACGGCGGATATGCCGAAAGCGTCCCCCGTGGATAGGTTCCCGCCCACCTGAACCGATAGTATCTCCGGTTTAATGATGTCAACTCCGACCATCACCTCCTCCTCGTAGGGGAGGAAGTTGTACATGGTCACCGTGAGGTTCATGTACTGTAGAACGGAGGGAAGGGTGATCTGACACTGGCCGCTCCCGTCGGTCGTGGCCACACCGAAGAAATTGGACCCGTTCATGAGGCAAACCCTTGCTCCCGGAACGGGGTTCCCCGAGCCATCCTTGACCGTGAAGGTGGGGCTCCCCGGAGATGCAAGGGGTGTGGGATAGGTCACGTTCAGGCTTCCCGGCACCTGGTTCCATATCGGGACCTCCGGGTCTCCCATCAGATTGTACTGGAGGAGGTTCTTCCAGGTGCCATTGGAAAGCGATCGGTCACTTATGTAGTCCGATTTGGACTTGTACAGCGCCTTTCCCGGGTGGTAGTGCCCCTCATCGAGCATCTGCTCCCAGAACCTGTAATCGTGTCCCTGGTTCGCCCCGCCCCCGTCCGTTCCTTTGGACCAGTGGACGCTGTACCAGCTGACCCTGGAGGACCCGATCGCACCTATGCCCACGTCCCTGAGGATGTCCTCCGTGAGGCAGTTGGTCCGCCTGTCGAACTCCCCGTTGTTGCACGCATCGTTGTAGAAGAGGGGTTTCATTCCACCGTTACCGTGGGAGGCGGAGATGGTGTAGAACGGTGTGGAGGAGTACTCCCCAACATCACACAGCCCGTCGCCGTCGCTATCCGAGTTCCATATCCTGCGGTATATCCCCAGGTAGCTGCCGTGTCCGGCAAGGTTCACCATGGAGGCGCCGCTATTTATTGCAGATATCAGGTTGCCCGTTGTGAGGGAGGCGTTGCAGGACTGCTGTGAGGGCCAGATCCCACCCTGCTCGTACAGGGTGTAGTTGATCTTGGTGCCGTTGTCCATGAAATCAAGCCTTATGGCCTCCTTCAGGTCAGCCTCGTCGGTGGTATCGTTCCATTCCGTGTTGGGGGCGTTATCATCATCGTAGTTCGAATATGCGCCGGCAAGGATGGTACGGTTGAACCACCCCCCCGTGGGGGGGTCCCTCTCGTAATCGAGAACATTGTCGATGAGGGTGTCCATCTGGGCTGTGGAGGTGGCCGACAGTCGGCCCACGTAGACCTCGGCGGTGAGGTCGATCCCATCGACGCTGTACTCCCCGAACTTCCCGTCGTTGTCCCCGTCCCAGTCATATGGGGTGTGTCCCGAGCCTGCCAGGTCCGCATAATATGCGTCCGAGGCCGCGTAGGAGCCATCCGATCCTGTATCCTGGTATCCATCGGGAACATATACGAGCCTTGACGGTACATCTCCATGGTCGCCGCCCAGTATGACCCACTTCAACGCCTCGTTGTTGTAGAGGTCCTGCAGGTAGAGCCTGATATCCTCGGCCGTATCCACGCCCGAATATCTGGAGGTGATCCACCCGGTCTCCACCACCCGCGTATATATGCCCTTTCTTATCTTCCACTGGGCCAGGGGCTGCACCGAGCTGTTGTAACCTGAGGTGCCCACGATTATCACGCACTCCGTTGGCGGAATGGTGTTATGGTACGAGGCAGAAGCAGATAACGGCGCAGGAGCTTCATATTCTCCCACGTCCCACAGCTGTGGGGACGGCTCCCAATCCGGCTCGATATCGGCGGGCTGCGCCATGTCGGTCGGAGCGGAAACCCGCTCAAATGCGGGTCGGTATGAGAGCGATATGGTGATCTCGATCGAATCCGGATAGGTCAAGGTGGTCCCCTCGGCCTCGAACGGGGAGAATCGGATCACAAGGAATGAGGATCGGCCGTGTAAGAGGGAGCCCTGGACCCAGGCGCCGCCCCGCCCCACCGTACCGCTTCCCTTTTCGATGATGCCGTCAACGGCCATAGGGCTTGAGGAATGGACCGGGCCTTTAAGATGGATGGTGTTCTCGCCGATCAGCTGGACATTTTTTATCTCCACATCATCGGGCCCATAACATGGCAGATAGAGGCTCTTCTCCGGTAGCTCCGGCGTTCCTGGTATCGAAGATGCGCCCCATCCATCTATCAGGATAAGAGAGCTCCCTCCGCTCATCTCGATCGTGGGACGGGGAATGGAGATGATCAACGTCACCTCCCCCACCGTCACATCCCCGTCCACCGTACCGGTTTGAAGGGACGCCTGGGAGAGGGATATCATCAGAAAAGCGATAATCAGGGCTCTTGTAGGGATCTGCATAACGGCTCAACACCTGTTCCGGTCGTTTTGTAATCCCCTCTCCTTTGATAAATATATTTTCACATCGTTCTTGCTTGAACAAATACGACGTCGTGGGATTTGCTGGAATGTTCCGGAGGTGGATCTATTATCGAAAGGGCCCATCTTTTCTCATGGAATGGGGATGGATCGTGGGGAGGATAGGGAAAGGGGATATAGTGATGGGGTCGATGAGGAGGGGGAGCTGTGGATGAGGTGGGCCAACATCGCCATTATATCGGCATCGCTCCTTTCGTTTCCGGTCCCGATAGCGATTAGGAGGAGATAGATGAGATCCGTGCTGATACTGCTGGGAGGTGCCATAGCACCCGAGGACCTCCTGCAGTATGAACATATCATCTGTGCGGACTCGGGGTATCTATCGCTGGAGGGGGCTGGATCGGAGGGGGTCCATCTGGTGGGGGATATGGATTCGATCCCCCCGGAGAGGCTAGAAGAGGCGGTATCCTCCGGGGTGGTGATCTCCAGATTCCCGCCGGACAAGGACCTGACGGACGGCGAGATCGCCGTTCGGAAGGCGCTCTCCATGTCGCCCGACCGCCTGGTGATATGTGGGGGGCGGAGGGGGAGGCTTGACCACGTACTGTCCGGATCGCACCTGCTCTTTCTGATCCCTCCGGAGGTCCAGGCAGAGCTCCGGATAGAGAGGGATCGTATCTATCTTCTGAGGAGGGGGGGAAGGATGACCCTTGAAAAGCAGGAGGGCATAGTCTCCATCCTTCCGGCCAGGGGCGACTGCGTTGTCTCCGTGAAGGGGATGAGATGGGGCCTGGAGAACGAGAGGCTGGATTTCGGGTCCACACGCGGGATCCACAACGAGTTCAGGGATGGGGAGGCGGTTATCGGATCGATATCAGGCGACCTCTTCGTGATGGTCGTTCACGAGCCGGTCTGATCGGACGTCAGAAGCTCCACCAACTTCTCCACTATCGCCTCGTTGACCCTTCTGCCCTTATCGGCAGAGGCGAGCGTGGGGTCCGCCATGAGGCCGTCCGGGAAACAGCTCTCGGGGTCAGGGATGATACGGAAGGGTTGGAAACTTGGGGGTTGGCCAACCGGTATCTCCTTGACGATGGATGGGTTGATATGGAGCATTCTGGAGGTCTCTATGTCCCCGGCATGGCCATCCTTCTGATTGAACTCATCATTTCCCCTGATGATCCTCTCGGCGATGTCGTAATCCGTCAGGAACCACAGCTTGAGCGAAGGGTGCTTTTCAACGGTCTCCCGGCAGGCGTCCCTGATGGATGCCATGTGCACCGATCCGGCGTGCCCCGTAACTATCATGATCCTCTCCGCCCCCGACCTTACAACTCCCTCCAGTATCTCGATGAACATCGATCGAAGCGTGGAGGCGGAGAGCGATATGGACCCTGGAAAGTTCCTGGTTGAGGAGCACTGGCCGTGGTGAAGCGGCGGCAGGACCAGGCCGTTCGCCCGTTTGGCCGTCTCAACGCATACGTGGTATGCCTGGAACAGGTCCGTCCCCGTTGGGAGGTGGGGCCCATGTTCTTCCACGCAGCCCACGGGGATCAAGACCGGAGCTCCCCCTGACAGCTCATCCCGGATATCCATCCAGGTCTTCTCCACCCAAAGGACGGTCATTGCTCCCCCTCACGTCTCGAACTTGGCGCCGCAGCCAGGGCATTCCGTGGATCCGGGAGGGACCTCTGCGTGGCAGAGCGGGCACTCGTACACCTCACCCTCAAAGGAGACGCCGCACTCAGGGCACTCGGTGGCCGATGCGGGTATGTCCTTGTTGCAGGCGGTGCATTTCACCAGGTTCTCTGCAGGCGTTTCCTCTGGAGGCGCCTCTTCCGTTGGCTCTTGCGGCCTCTCCTCCTCGACGTCATCATCATCATCCTGGAGCGACGATATCTTCTCCTTCAGCGCCTCCAGGGTCTGGGCGAGCTCGTTCTCCTCATCGTCTATCAGAACGTCGGCGAGGATCTCCTCTGCAAGCTCGATATCCGGCTCGCGGCCGTCCATCTTGACCCTGGCGGCGATCCTCTTCACGGCACCCTCCAGCACCCTCACATTGGTGATTATCCTGTCGGCAAGGAGTTGGATGACCTCCTTGGGGAGGATCAGGTCCACCTTCTCCGCCTCTCTCTTGAGTATCACCATCTTCGTCTCGGTGGTCGGATGGGCCACATCAACTATCAGCCCCCCCTCGAACCTGGACTTGAGCCGATCTGTCAATTTGGGGATCTCCTTGGGAGGGCGGTCCGAGGTGATCACTATCTGTTTGCCGTTATTTGCCAGGTGGTTGAAGGTGTTGAAGAACTCCTCCTGGGTCGCCTCCTGCCCCGAGATGAACTCGATATCGTCGATAAGAAGCACATCTGCCATGCGGTGGTGTTCCCTGAACGCCTCCAGGCCTTTGTCGGATACGGCGTTGAGCAGGTCATTG
>CBDVER010000019.1:0-11582 GCA_965373055.1 uncultured Thermoplasmata archaeon | reverse complement strand
ATCAACCTATCCTGGACTCCGAATATCACCAGCGGGCAGAAATGGCATGATTTCCAGCTGATACTCACCGTGATCCACAGCAACAGGGGACCTGTCGGATTGCTGATCACCGGGGAAGGGCCGTTCTATGCGAACGAGGAACTTGTTCTGGAGTTCACGCCTGCCGTGGACCCGGATGGAGATAAGCTGACATATTCCATCGACTGGGGGGGCGGGGGAGGTCCATTGATGACGGAACCAACGGGTCTGCTGAAACATACCTACTTCTCTGTGGGCAACTACACGGTTGTGCTCTCAGCCGAGGATGGGAACGGGGGCTCGATAGAAGCTACAATGTTGATCCAGATCATTGAGAGGTCGGAGGGCCCCGGAGGGGAGGACGACGACGATGTCGATGTTGAAGATAAGGAGGGGGACGACGATCATACCCTCTTCATCCTGCTGGGAATGGTCCTGCTCGCGGTGATAATGATCCTTTTATTCCTGTTCAGCAGAACCAAGAAGAGGGAGTACGAGGAAGGGGCAGGAGGGGGGTACGATGATATGACCTCCCTGGAATCCACGATCGAGAGAATGGATGAGGAGTGAAGTGAATATCTGCAATGCACATATTCTATAGCTCACACTCATCCTCATACCATCGAAATGATCGAAGATCATACTATCGATAGTGATCAGGTTCTTGATATCGCCTCTTTCGGGCATGATCCGATCGCGGTCTCCACACATTGGAGCGATTGGTCCGAGCCCTCTATCACCTCTGACCTTCCGTCATCGTCCGCCTGGAATACATCCGGGCATATCGCCATGCAGGCCCCACATGCAATGCATTTTACTTTGTCGACCACGACCCCTTTGTTTTCGTCCTTCGCCCAGTATGGGGACTTGACGAACTTGTAGGCCTCCTCTGCAGCGGTCACCCCCTCACCCGTTGCGGGAAGTATCTGTCTGGCCTTTCCCGGGTATTCCACTATGTCACCACAGGCGAATATCCCGGGGACGTTCGTGTGCATGTCCGGGCCGTCTATCAGGATATGGGCCCCATCGTTCTTTACACCGGCATTCTCCACAAGGGTGAGATTGGGCGAAAAGCCGATGTTGATCACCACCGCATCCATATCCATCTCGTAGGTCTCATCTTCCTTGTTGTTGAAAAGAACTATCTTCTCAAGGTTACCATCACCCCGAACCTCCTTGAGCTCCGTATTCAGAACCGTCTCGACAAGGGACCTCTCCAGCATCTCAAGGTTGGATTCGATGGCCCGGAGGTTGCCCCTCCTGTGTATCAGGGTTACCTTCGCAACCCTGCTCAATCCAACGGCATTTTCCACGGCCGTGTCCCCCCCTCCGATCACCAGAACATTCTGCCCCCTGTAGATGTCCATGTTCGGGACGGCGTATGTGACGCCCTTGTTCTCGAATTCGGATTCTCCTTTGATCCCCAATTTCATCGGTTCGAACAGGCCCATCCCTATTGCGAGGATAACGGCCTTTGCCCTGTATGTGCCCTTCGTCGTGCCGACCTCGAAATAGCTCTCCCGTCTCTCGATGGATCCCACGATCATATCCTCCACCATTGGGACATCCTTGTATCTGGCATGATGGACCATCAGATCGGCAAGATATCCCGCCCTTATCTCCGGATACGATGAATAGTCGAGTATGTACTTGGTGGGATAGAGCTGATTCAACTGGCCCCCCAGCTTTCGGCCTTCCACGAGGAGGACGGAGAGATGGTGGTTCCTGCACCTTATCGCCGTCGTTATCCCTGCGGGGCCCCCTCCGACGACCATCACATCCAGGTCTCTTGAGATCTCAACATCGTCCGGCGTCATCTCCAACAACCCCCTCAGGCCCTGATCATTGTAAGGAGCATCTTGAAGGATTCCACCGCTTTCAGCGCATGGGGTTCGTTGGCGGGCATTATGATCATATCCCCCTCTTCCAGCTCGTGATCGACCCCCGATATGGTTATCAGGGCCCTACCATCCAGGATCTGGACCATCGCATCATACGGCGTGAGGTGTTCCGAGATCCCCTGCCCCTTATCCAGGGAGAACACGGTAAGGGTCCCCTCCTTCTTGTCGATCAATGTGCGGCTCACAACGGCTCCTTCCTGATAGTCAACAAGGTCCGCTGTCTTTCCCTTCAACAGTTCTACCATTTTATTACTCTCCTTTTAAGATACATGGTATCTTTTTTATACCAATATATCTCCTTTCAGGTATTAATAACATCGAGTTTCCAGGTCCATACGTGGTTTCCACATGGAGATCGTCGGCTGCGTGGCTGTGACCAGAGGGCCGGGGCGTGACATTCTACCACGGATGAGGAATATATAACAGCCGAGGATGTGGAAGAGGTTCCAACAAGGCCCCGGCTACAGGAGGGAGGCGGGAAGAAACATTAGGTCGGTCCCATCGATCCTTTGAGCACTGTAAACATTGTAGTTGACCAGTAGGCCATTTTGTGGCTTGTATGTGCTGATGAAAGACCTCAATGACCGTGTGATCCTGGGAGTGGCCTTCACTTCTATTGGGATGGAATCATTGTAGATGAAATCAACTTCCGCCTTTGCAGTGGTTCTCCAGTATTTGAGTTTTCCATCCTTCCTGTTGAGCTCGGAAAAAACATGATTTTCCAGCAGAAATCCTTTCTCACTGGAGAAATTGAAGTCATCCATCAGCACGTTCCTTATGCCGTTGTCCAGGAAATATATCTTGTTCGCCTTTCTAAGTTCGGTTGTCATATTCCTGAAATATGGACGGATCCTCCGGATCATGAAGGAGAGTTCCAGAATCTCGATCGTTTCGGTTACCTTCCTAACACCGATCCCGAGGTTGGAAGATATCATGTCGATATTGATCAGGCCGCCACAATTATATGCCAGATGCTGAACCACCCTCAACGCATCATTCCTGAACTGCTTTCCGTGTATCTTCAGGATATCCTTCTCTATGTAGAGTGTTATAAGTTGCCTCAACAGGAACCTCTTCTTTTCCATCTCTTCCATGAGAACTATTCTGGGAAATCCACCGTAGGTCATGTATTCTCTGAGATATCCATTCAATTTTTCAAGCATTGTCTGTTGCAACTTCTGATTTGAAAAGGCCGCCTCCAGATCGATCCTGTTCCTCATGTAATATTCAAACATTCTCTCATCTTTCGCAAGCAGGAACTCCCCGAAGCTGAAGGGGTGCAGTTCAAAGAAAACAACACGGCCAACAAGTGCCCCCCCGATATTTCTGAGGTCCGGGCTGCTGCTTCCGGTGATGATGAATTTAATACGATCGTGATACCTGTCGAACAGTAATTTCATGGACCTTCCCGCTTTTTCAACATACTGGACCTCATCTATGAGGAACAGGTGAGGGGCGTGATCGATGAGATATCCAGTTATGTGGGAGGAAGGGTCCCTTTCAAAGTTCATCCGTTCGATCTCGTCCTCGAGGGTTATGTAAACAACATGATCTCTGTCATAAAGGCCATCGGATACCACCTTCTCCTTGATTCTCTCGAGCAGTGTCGTTTTTCCGCTCTGTCTTGGTCCGGTGATCGCAATGATCTCCCTTTCCTTGATCCAATCGAAGACCTTTTCCTCTATCTCTCTCCGAACGTACATATAGAAGAATGTACTATTGTTCTACTTATACTTGTTTGTTTAATGCTATTAAAATTACAATTCTAAATGGAAATATGGGGTTATTTGGCCAGTGGTCAAATTCACAGGGTATTGGCATTGATCAGAGCAATTATATGATCCACGGATCGGTGAAGAAACCACCTGAACTGTCATGGGCAAGGATTATGAGGTGTATCGCTCATGCTTATTGCATTGGGGGCCGTGATTTGAAGCTTGATGGAAATACCAAGATCGGCGAATTGATGGAAAAGTATCCGTTCCTTCTGGACCACATGACGGAGATCTCACCTCACTTTTCAAAGTTGAAGGACCCGGAGATGATGCAGCAGATGGGGCAGATAGCCACACTTGATATGGTATCACAGATGGGCGGGGTCGAGCTTCATGACCTTATCCAGGCGCTTGCAGGCCAGATAGAGAAGGTCACCGGTGAGAAGATAGAGGGAGCTGCTTCCCTTGATGCTGGGTCGGATGAAAAGCTACAGGCCCTGAAATCCATCATCACCGACCTCCATTCCGGCAAGAGCGTCGAGGAGGTGAAGCAGAGGTTTCTGGACCTTGCCACCGAGGTGAGCTCATCCGAGATCGCCAGGATGGAACAGGAGCTCATCGAGGAGGGGCTCCCCCAGGAGGAGATCAAGAAGCTGTGTGACGTCCACGTGGAGGTGTTCAAGGAGTCCCTTGACAGCGTGGATGAGCTGGATGTGCCTCCGGGCCACCCGCTCCACACGTTCGTCAAGGAGAATCGGGTGCTCGATGGATATCTGGATGTGATCTCCAACATCATGAGCGGGGTAGGGAAAGAGGGAGAGATCTCCGCAGGGGACCGGGAGACCCTGGCGAACTTCATGAAGTATGTTGGCGAGGTGAACCTCCACTATCTCAGGAAGGAGAACCAGCTCTTTCCGTATCTGGAGAGGTACCAGGTCTCCGGCCCGAGCCAGGTGATGTGGGCGCTCCACGATGATATCAGGGGCATGATGAAGGATGCGAATGCAAGTATTGAGGCGGGGGATCTGAAACAGATCCGGGACCATCTGGATATCATGATCAGGACCATGAAGGATATGATCTACAAGGAGGAGAAGGTCCTCTTCCCCGTGAGCCTGGAAAAGCTTACGGACGAGGACTGGGGGGCGGTCAGAGGCGGTGAGGGTGAGATAGGTTACGCCTGGGTGGAGCCAGAGGAGGGATATGAGGGGGCCGTTACGAAAGAGGAGGTTCCAAAGGGGAAAGGGGTTAGGCTGGATGAGGGATATCTCACCGTGGAACAGCTCAACTTCATGCTCAGGACGCTTCCTTTGGACATATCCTTCGTGGACGAGAACGAGCAGGTAAAATACTACTCGGCGACGGAGGAGAGGATCTTCCCCCGGTCCCCTGCTGTGATCGGGAGGGAGGTAAAGCACTGCCACCCTCCAAAGAGCGTTCACGTGGTCCAGAAGATCCTGGATGAGTTCAAGGCAGGGAACAGAGATGTTGCGGAGTTCTGGATCCAGCTTGGAGGTAAGTTCATCCACATCAGGTATTTTGCGGTGAGGAACGGGGAGGGGAAGTTCCTGGGAACGCTTGAGGTCTCCCAGGATATCACCGAGATAAAGAAGCTGGAGGGGAACCAGAGGCTTCTTGACTGGGAAGGCGTGAAGGAGTAGGTTCTCGGAGCATCCATTCTAAATGAACAAAAAGACCCAAAAGTGTTCATTCTAAATGGAAACCCTTATAATCATCTACAACAATGGCACATCATGCTTCAAAAGGATCTCCTGAAGGAGGTGATCATGGATCAGAGGTCCACCATCCTTGGTAAGGACCAGGGCATACCTCGTCATGCACTGGGCAGAATATCCCAACTCCTGGAGCTTCCACATGTTGTCGTGATCTCCGGCGTCAGACGGTGTGGAAAATCCACACTGCTCCGTCAGATCATAAAGGAACATTATGCGGATGAGGATTTCTTCTACATCAACTTCGAAGATGAGAGGCTGCGTGATTTCGATGCTTCGCAGTTCAATACCCTCTACGAGGCGCAGCTCTCTCTTTTGGGAAAGAAGAGCGTGTTCATGGTGGACGAGATCCAGAACGTGGAGGGCTTTGAATCCTTTGTGAGAAGGTTTCAGGATATGGGATTCAAGTTCTTTATCACAGGGTCCAATGCCAATCTCCTGAGCCGGGAACTTGGAACAAAGCTCACGGGCAGGCACGTCCGGGTGGACCTACAGCCCTTCTCTTTCAAGGAATTCCTGGATATGATAGGGGTCGATCATGATGATGGGGCAAAATTCCATACTGAATCACGGATGAAGATCCGTAACGCATTCGATGAGTACCTTGAGAAGGGAGGAATGCCAGAATTCCTGAGGTACAGGGATCAGGAGATACTTCTCAGGACCTACGAGGATATCATCCTCAAGGACATCGTTGTAAGATATGGTCTCGAGAACGTCAAGATGGTTAAGGACCTCTACGGCTACCTGATATCGAATCTCACCAACCTTTTCTCATTCAATTCATTGAAAAAGACCATCGGTATAGGAAGTATCACAACTGTTCAGAATTACATACACCACCTGGAGGAGGCAAATTTCTGCACCATCCTGCAAAAGTATGACCGAAGTATTAAAAAACAGATAGTTGCCAGCAAGAAGTTCTACCTTACGGACCACGGCTTCGTCAGGCCTGTATCAACCCGGTTGACGCGGGATCGGGGCAAGGTGCTGGAGAACATCGTTTTCAACCATATCCGATCCAGGGGGGAACCATTCTACTACCAGAATGATGGTGAATGCGATTTCATTATCGTGGATAAGAATGAGGTGGTAATGGCAGTTCAGGTGACCTGGGAGATGAACGAGACCACAATGGAAAGAGAAGTTGATGGTCTTTTTAAAGCTATATCTGAATTCGATCTTGATGAGGGAACCATAGTAACATATGATCAGGATGCAGAGATGGCAATGGATGGAAAGAAGATCCACATGGTACCCGCGTGGAAATGGCTTCTATCACACTGATATCCTGAACCAGATGCTCATCCACTGTTCTCACGAACCGGATCTGTCAGTGGTCAAGTGATCAGATCATTGGAAACGATCAACCTTCCAATGATCTCAATAGTTGAATTGCCAGATCTTTCAGCGAACAAATATATTCGAATTCAACCATCACCGGAGTGTGGGCAAAGACCATGATCTGACGGGGAAAGACCTCCTGGTCATCCTTATCCTCAATGTGACAGTGCTGTTGATTGGAGGGGGATTGATCCTGGCAGGAGACAACCAGGGCCTCTACACCGATAACAGGATAATATTCAACATATTCTCATTCATCACGGAGCTGGGCAACGAGAAGTTGTACGTCATCGTTGCAACCATATTGTATCTGGGATACGACAAGGGGTTCGCCCGCAGGATGTTCATCCTCTTTTTTGCAACGGTCTTTTCCACGGTGTTCCTCAAACAGCTCTTCCATGACCCAAGGCCCCCCGCAAGCAGGTTGCTGGGAGAGCAGATATCGGGGTACGGCCTTCCCAGCGGACATACTACTACATCACTAGTATTCTACGGATACCCCCTCCTCGCCCGCCTGGAAGGGAGCAGGGGCGTGAAGAGGGCCCTTTTCACATTCTGTGTTTTCGCGGTGGTTGCGATCCCTGTGTCCAGGATAGTGATCGGGGTACATGACGTGCAGGATGTTCTGGGAGGATATATCGTCGGCATCACCCTGATAACCACATTCATGTGGGTCCATCCAAAGGTAGCATCCCGGATCTCCTCCTTCGAGACCTGGAGGAAGGTATCCTTCGGGGTCCTTCTCACGACCCTTCTGTTCCTTGCGGGTTTAACCGTCCTTTTGATCCTGTATCCCGACGAGGTCCTCATCTCGATAGAGGAGTTGGGGATGGGTGCTGGACTTCTGCTGGGATGCGCCATCGCCTTTCCTCTTGAGGACAGGTACGTTGGATATGATCCGAAGGGCGTTCCCCTTCCCAGGAGAATGGTCCTGATGGTGGTGGGCCTTCTCATATCAATGGGGATATATGGATCTGCATCCTGGCTCTCCGGTCTGCTTCTCCCGTCCTATTTGGGGGGGATGGCCGTGTTCTGTACCCTGATACTGGGGGTCTCCCTGGTGTCCCCATGGGTCCTTGAGCGTTTGAACCGGCCTGGAGCAAAGGATCGGACCCATATCCCTGACCGCTGAACGCACAATGACCCCCTTTCCTCGGGTTCACTTTAATATCTGATATCCACATTACAACGTCCAGTGTCACTGGGGAGGAAAGAGTTGACCAGGGTCTTCCATATCTTTGCCATCTGCGTTCTCATCTCCTCATTGATGATCCTCATGGGAAATGATGCGTCAGGTGAGGAACCTGCCTGGCCAACGGTCCTGGGGAACCAGCAGAACAACGGAGGGACCGAATACACCTACGGTGACGAGCAGCCCCAGTTCCTCTGGAGCCTCGATTTCAATGGCAGGTTCTACGGATCCCTGATCGATGAGGATGGGAACCTGATAATCGCCTCAACGGACCAGCACCTCTACTGCGTCTTCCCGAACGGGACCATCAACTGGAGCGTGGACATGGGATTCTATCCCGCAAATACCCCTGCGATCCTGAGCGACGGCACCATCATAGTGGCCCAGTACAGCGACGCGGTCCATGCTTATACGAAAGATGGGGCCCACCTCTGGGAGCACTACTCTGCGGTTGACCATCAATCTCCCCCTGCCGTGGGCCCGGATGATAACATCTTCATCGGATGCGAGGATATGGTGCTCTCCATCACATCGAATGGGGAGTACAGGTGGAACCAGGTCGTGGATGGCAACGTCTACGACCCTCCCTGCGTTGGAGAGAACGGCGAGATGTACCTGCATAGTGAAAGTGATTACCATCCTGCAGGCGCGGGATGGACCTTCATTTACTCGTTCGACCCCTTGGGATTGAAACAGTGGAGGCAGAACATACACGGTTACGGCGCCCCGATGCTGATGGACGACGGCAGGATCTTCGCTGCGGGGCAAAGGGAGATCGCCTGCCTCAACGACGACGGCACGAATAACTGGACCGTGGAGATCGAAAAAGGCAGGGTGGGTAGCAGTGCGGCGACCGACGATGACGGCAACATCTACTTCGTGATGGGGGATACGGGATATCAGGCAAGCGATGGGCACCTGTATTCCTTCTGTCCCAATGGGACCATGCGGTGGATCGTGGAGGATGTGGGACATGGGGCCTATCCACTGATCGATGGCGATGGTAGGGTCATTCTCTGCAACGATCGGGGGCTCTGTGCATATTCAACCGATGGGGCAAAATTGTGGAGGCTCCCCATGTTCGGTGAATACTCCGGTGTGGTGATCCATCCCAACGGGAATATCTACATAACAAACAGGAATTCAAACCAGTTATTCTGTGTCGGGCAAGGGGAAGATGTCATTCCCGGCAGGCCCCTGAACGTGAAAGGAGATGTGAACGATAATGGAGACGTATCCCTCACCTGTGAGCTACCTACCTTTGAGACCTACCCCTTCATCTCCAGTGTGAACGTGTACCAGAAAAAAGGAGGAGAATACGAGAGGATAGAGACCTTCGATATGATCCGTGATCCCTGGGAATGGTCACAGGGTGAACTGGAGTTCCACGACGAATATATCGACGTATCTGTCAAACAGTACTTCTATTTCACCTTCGAGAACAGGCTTGGCGAGAGCGAGCCCTCGGAGGTGATCGTGGTGTTCGATGAGAGTGCTATCTGGGGCAGGATCTGCGTCGGCTCGGTCCTGGGATCCACCGTGATCATCATGATCGGGGCCGTCGTCACCATGATCATTGTTTACAGACGGAAGAAGCTCAATCCACGCACATGATGTCGTATTCCCTTCCCTCATACTCGTTAATGGGCTCTTTTCCCAACATATCCTGCAGGATATCGTAGAACCGGTCCATGTATACCCCGTATGCGTCAAGGTCTAGCTGATAGATCTCCTCGGACAGACGATCCGCCTCATCCCTGTCGTCGGAATCCATCCCCGAGGTGTCATGTTCCGTGAAGGCCAAAAAGGTGAAGGTGATGTTTGTTGCGAACACGTTCTCTCCGTAGTTGGAGTCCATGTCGCTGGACCCGGGGGCGAGCTCGCATTCGTTTATCCTGAAGCTCATCTGCACGTTCTCGTTCGTGACATTGGTGGTGGTGTTCACGAAATAAAAGGAGAAATGCCCCATTCCGAAGCTATTCGTGTAATGGCTGTACCTGCCCTCCTTTGTCATGTTGTAGGTCTCAATAAGCGATATCAGCTCGCTCTCCTCGAAATAGATGTCGTCGTAGGTTGCAGACCGGTATATCCCCGAATATGTGTATATGGAATAGCCCGCCCCGTAATAGCCCCCCATACATCCACATGTGGTCAGAGCGAGAATGAGAACGATAAGAATTGCCGGATCTCCCCTCATGTTAAACATACCTGACATCCCATCATCTCCCTACAGATAGATAAGTAATTGCTCCTATCATTTTCAGTTGGTGGGGCCCTCCACTTTTCCCATGAGCAGATCTGCCGATAATCAAGTTATCAGATGATCAAGAACGATCAACCTTCCATCGATAAGGTAGGTTG
Source organism: uncultured Thermoplasmata archaeon (assembly GCA_965373055.1). Classification (GTDB taxonomy): domain Archaea; phylum Thermoplasmatota; class Penumbrarchaeia; order Penumbrarchaeales; family Penumbrarchaeaceae; genus JAGLEG01. The sequence goes on along the minus strand of CBDVER010000019.1, from coordinate 1,318 downwards.
AATCTCCAAATCTCTCCGCAATGTATCGTATGGACCTCTCATGATAGAAAAACAGATGGGTCTCATCGTTCTTGTAATGCCATCTTGGGAAATCGATCTCACCTGTCAATAGCTCGGTCAGGCAGAATAACTTCCCACCCGGGTTCAGAAGCGAGAAGAGAAGCTTGAACTCCTTCTCCGGATGCTTGAAATGTTCCATAACCTCGGAGAGTATGATGTAATCGTACTTTCTTGAAAAAACTGAAGGGTCCGCATGGAAGTATGGGTCGTACAGACCTAAATGGTACCCCTTTTCTTTCAATAGGTACGAGATGACCGGGCCCTCCCCGCATCCGAAATCAAGGCCTTTGTGTTCCTTTGAAAATGAATCCGTCACAGCGTCAACGAGCGGTTGAACGAACCCCTGATAGCCGGGGTCCAACACATCGTTGTTGTGTGTCTCGTATCTCCTCTTCTCATCTTCATCCGTTAGATGATATTGCGGCAGGAGAAAGGCACCAAGGCACCCCTCACATTTATGGTATTCACCCAAATGACCAATGTGGTACGGAAGGGCATTGGAATCGCACAGCGGGCACTTCATCAAGGGTCCTGAAGCTTATACGCACATAAATCTTCTCGTTGGAATTTATCCGATAGTACGGGGTAGAGATCAGGTCATTCATATCAAACAGAGGGGTCCTCCACCTTTCCCATGAACAGGATCTGACCGGTGGCCTTGTGCTCGATGAGGAATATGAACGGGTGGTCCGCATTGAACTCGATGGGGGCTGCTGTGTCCACCGCAGAGATACTTATTATCACCGCTGTGGCTGCTGCGGCCTCCGTCCCCTCCTCGTTGACCTCCACGAAGGATTGGTGGATCACATTGCTGATGAATAGGCCCCCTCCACCACCTTCAGGTATACCGCTGAAATCCGCCCCGCACGTGAAGGCTGTGGGCATCCCCATCTCGATGAGGTACTTATTGAGTTCGTACTTCTGTTCGAACTTGAAGGAGGGCAGATACACGTCAACCCACTCGCCATACATCTCCGATTTCAGCTGGGTGAGATATTCCGCTGTGAGGGCGGATTCCAGGCTGGAGATGTCATTCTGTTTTGAGAGAAGAATATACATCGACAGCTCCTCGTCCTTGTATGGAAGCTGAAGCATCTGGACGTCGTCGTTCTCCGCGTAATTGAGATCGATCTCCTCATCGCACATGTTCATGGTCTCGACCATCTCGGAAGTTCCATCCGTCAGGTGGAAATCCCGCTCCATCGTGGCCGTCTCATCGAACTGCCACTTCCAGTTCGCCTTGAAGTATATTGCATTG
>CBDVER010000018.1:0-11595 GCA_965373055.1 uncultured Thermoplasmata archaeon | reverse complement strand
ACGAAATGGTAAGAATCCCACAGATGCAAGTGAATAGGATAGGTTGAACGGTATTCTGATCACAGCAATATGTAGAGAGGACTGTGAATTACCAGTGAGGAGCAAGGTAGATTATTTTTCATTTGCCACAATTATGTATTTTTCAACCCGCGTCTATAGACACCGTTTGAAAGCCCCTCCATCGGCAACCTTTATGGACCTTGTTGGCATACGGACAGGGGTGAAGACGATGAAGTTCATTTTCGTTACAGGCGGAGTGCTTTCAGGGCTGGGGAAAGGTATAACGACCTCGTCGATCGGACTGCTCCTCAAGAGGTCCGGCGTCAAGGTAACGGCGATCAAGATAGACCCCTATCTGAACGCAGACGCGGGCACCATGAACCCGTACGAACACGGTGAGGTATTCGTCCTTGACGACGGGGGGGAGGTGGACCTGGACCTGGGCAACTACGAGAGGTTCCTGGACGTGGTCCTTGGGTCCGATCACAACATCACCACGGGCAAGGTGTACCGGGCGGTCATAGACAAGGAGAGGAGGGGCGACTATCTGGGCAAGACGGTACAGATCATACCCCATATCGTCAACGAGATCAAGGCGATGATCACGTCGGTGGGGGAGGCCTCCGGAGCAGAGGTCGTGCTCGTGGAGATGGGCGGGACCGTTGGCGACATGGAATCGATGCCCTTCCTGGAGGCTGCAAGACAGCTCCAGATGGAGGTTGGGGAGGAGAATCTCCTCTTCGTCCACACGACGCTCATCCCGATCATGGGGGCGGTCGGAGAGCAGAAGACCAAACCCACCCAGCACAGCGTGAAGGAGCTCAGGTCCATAGGCGTCCAGCCGGATATCATAGTGGGCAGGTGCACCGAACCGCTGAACGATGATACCAAGAACAAGATCGCCCTCTTTTGCAACGTCCCCGCCGAGAGGGTTTACTCCGCACACGACGTCAAATATACGTATGAAGTGCCCTCCCTGCTGCTGAAACAGGGTATTATCGAGGCGATCAACGGGGATCTCAACCTGAAGATCAAGGGATGCGACATGGAGTCGTGGGAGCGGTTCGTCGAGAGGATCGACAGGCCCGAGGACGTGATCCGGATAGCACTTGTCGGCAAATACACCGGCCTCAAGGACTCCTATATCTCACATTACAAGTCATTCGAGCACTCCGGGGCCGAGGTGGGCGTCAGGGTGGAGATAGCCTGGATCGACGCCCCAGAGGGGAGCAAGACCTTCGACAAGGAGGTAGAGAGGATGCAGGGGGAGATCTCCAGGTGTCACGGCGTTCTGGTGCCAGGAGGCTTCGGGACCAGGGGGAGCGAGGGGAAGATCGAGGCGATAAGATACGCCAGGGAGAACGACATCCCCTTCCTGGGGATCTGCCTTGGACTGCAGATGGCCGTGATCGAGTTCTGCCGCAACGTGATGGGCCTTGAGGGGGCCAACTCGACGGAGTTCGACCCCGATACCCCACATCCGGTGGTGGACATCCTGCCGGAACAGCTGAGGGTGACGCAGAAGGGCGGGACCATGAGGCTGGGGGCACAGAAGACGATCATAGAGAAGGGGACGATGGCCTTCGACCTCTACGGGAAGGTGGAGATCATGGAGAGGCACAGGCACCGATACGAGGTAAACCCCGATTATATCGACCGGATCCAGAAGGCGGGGCTCAGGTTCAGCGGCATCTCCGAGGATGGGATCAAGATGGAGATCTCGGAGCTGGAGGGGTCCAGATTCCACATGGGATGTCAGTTCCATCCGGAGTTCCTCTCCAGGCCCCAGAGGCCGGCCCCATTGTTCAGGGGATTTACCCAGGCGGCATTCGACTACAAACGTAAGAAGGGGTGACCCGGATTTGATTACCACCTCCAAGGAAAGGGTATTGGTCCATCTTTATCTCCGGAGGTTCGAGGAGGGCTGGGACGGAGGGGTATCCCATCAGGAGATGATATCGAGGGAGTGCGGGGTGGGAAGGACCCACGTTCCCAGGGTAATAAAGCCCCTGCTGGCCGAGGGGCTCATCGGGGAGGTCCTCGGGAGGGCGCCCGGGCACCTCAGGAGGATAAAGGTATATTCCCTTACCCGGGAGGGCGAGCAGAAGGCGTCGAAGATCATGGAGGAGATGAGGTCCACGAGGGTCGCCTGGGAGGGCCCCACGGGCGAGAAGCTCGATGAGCCCCTCCCCGACGCCCTCAGGCACATCAACGACGCGCTGGGAGGGTCGGGGCGGTCCATCAAGATGCCCGACCTGATGAGGCTTGCCAATGGCCCGGCCTCCTGGGCCGACCTTCTGGACCTTGCGGATTCAAGGGTGGAGGAGGGGGGCCTTGAGATCCCGCCAGGGTGGGAGGTGATGGAGGGCCCGGCCGTCCCGGGGATATTTCTTGGAAGGGAGAGGTCGGTCCAGGAGGTCCATTCACTTATCACGGGAGGCTCCCACGCCATCCTGTCCGGGGAGAAGGGGATGGGGAAGAGAACGCTCATTGCGCGCATTGCACAGATCAAGGGCCTGAAGGTAATGTGGCTCAGGAGGGATCGAGATGCCGATGCGGCCTCGATCAAGGTGCGGGCCCCGGACCTGATAGCCATTGTTGAGGATTCGGGGCAAAACCTCCTTTCCCGGCTGATGGATGATGGCGATCCACAGGTCGCGGACCCGCGCGATGACACCTGGCCGGAGAAGATGAGGTCCGCTCTCCTCGTTCGGATAGTCGATGCGGAGGTTGAGGATGGGTCCTACGTTCTGAGAGGCCTGGGCCACGATGATTTTGTGGGCAAGTGCATTGAGCTGGGGATGGGGAGGGAGCTCTCCGAGGGATTTCACAGGGCCTCCAAAGGGTCTCCCGGGTCCATTGCATACCTGCTCTCGCTGGACCGGTCCGAGCTGGAGGGGATCATTGGTGGGGAGGACCCCATCTTCCATCTGATCCTGGGGATGAGGCGGATATAGCCTTCACCTCATTACAGGGCCTGTTACAGAAAATGTATAAAAGGATGGGATTGTTGGTAGTGTGATAACATGTCGGGTAACGTGGATTGTCCCGAGTGCGGAAAGAGCATTCAGCAGAAGAACGTCAGGAGCCACTTCCTCAGGTTCCATCCGGGCCTTGACCCCTACGTCAGCTTCAGGGAGAACAGGGTGGAGAAGATCACGAGAAGGCCCAGATCCGATATCTGGGGGTCCCCTGTCGCATTCGTGCTGTTTACGATCGCCGTAGTGATAATGCTGATATCGGGGTACTTCCTGTACCGTTCCCTTGACGACGGGCCGGGAGAGATCGGGCCCAGGACGGTATTCTACACCTCCGAGGACGGCGCCATAATCAACGCGACCTGGTATGATACGGGCGAGGGGGGATCTCCAACGGTATATCTGGTCCACGATATCGGGCAGACCAGGGACGTGTGGGAGGAGTTCGCAGGCAACCTCAGGAACAAGGGGTACAACGTCATGGCCATGGACCTGCGGGGGCACGGAGAATCCCATCTGAACGTTAAGGACCCGGATATCTACTACGATCATGAGACGATGGAGGATCAGGATTTCCTGGATATATTCTACGATTTCATAGGCGCATACAACTGGGTCCACGGTAACGATACCTATGATAAGCGGAACACACAGGCAGGGGAGGATGGCGCCATGGTGGGCATAGGCAAAGGAGGGCTCCTGGCATTCCGTAAGGCCACCCGTATGTCGCAGATGGGGGTCATGTCCGCCGTCATCCTGTCGCCCGTTCTGGTCTGCTACGGCATGGACGTCCCGCAGGCCTTCGAGGAGTGGGGCAGCGTCAGGCCGATAATGTCCTCCTGCGGCTCACTTGACGGGACCTCGCTTATCGCCGTCGAGGAGATAGGGCGGAGGAGGCCAGAGAAGGGCGTTCAGGTGATAATCGAGGGGACGGACCGAGGCCTGGAGCTTTTGGAACATACCTCTGTCAGGGAGTCGATCTACCAGACCCTGGACGACGGGTTCAAGCTCTAGGACGGACCCTGATGATCAGCGCCGTCATCAGCAGCACTCCAGCTATCACTGCCCCGAGGCCGAGAGGTGAATCCTCACCATCGCCGTCCGGCTGGGCATCATCATCAGGCGTGTCATCGTCGTGCGCCCCGCCGCTGCCGAAGTACAGGTTCTGGGTATCCGATCTTTCAACCTCAGGGTCCTCGGACCCGTCGGTGGCGTGCCCCTGCACCTCAACGAAGAACGTTATCTTCACATACGGGTCGCCCGTTGCACTCACCTCATCGAAGGGGCCGAGATCTACGGTCCAGGTCCCGTTGTCTATCCGGGTCATGTCGAGGTATTTGACGGGATCGCACATGGCGTCGGTGCAAGGGAACCATCCAAGCTGGACGTCCCCCTCGGTGACCTCTGCATCCACCAAGATAAGAGTTGCAGTGATAGTGATAGTGTCGCTGTGCAGCGGCTCCGTTATTGACGGGCTGACATCGCTGATATCGACCATGGGAACAGCGTCGGCCCCACCGGAGATGAAAAGTAGGAATAGGGCCGCTGTGGCTGCCAGTAATGCGGTATGGATCGATATGGGCCTCATTTGAACACCTTATCCCCGTACCCCTCATCCCATTTTTATTTCTTCTGGTCAGGGTGAATATCCAGTCGGGTTGGGAAGGGTTAAAATATCCCCGGGCCAATCAGGACCGTTCGGGGGTCCGCATAAAGGAGGCGTAGAGATGGAAACGGATATGAGCCTTAAAATGAAGCTTGTGGAGATGCACGCCGATGTGGAGACCGCCCAGAGCAGGTGGGTCATGGCGATCATCGTGGTGGCGCTCCTGTTCATCGTGACGCTGGTGATCTACGCGCTCCCCGTAATGGAGTACGTGACCCAGACCGAGCGAACCGCGGTCGTGGCGGTCACCGGCCAGACCGGACACGATATCACCGTGCTCGAGGTGGCCGGGCTTCCGTACACGTTCACGGTCACCTTCTCAGCCGAGTTCGACACGGAGCGGAGCACCAAGAACGATTGGGCCTACATCTATATATTCAAGGATGTGAACCCGGGCGACTACTTCGCAAGCGATATGCCCGGGGACGACCCGGAGAGCCTCAACCGTTTCCTCAAGACGCTGGAGGACAACTCCATCAGGCACAAGAAGCTCACCTTCACGGATACGGATGTGGAGTGGACCCTGGCCTGGAGGGACTGTGATACGACGACCTTTTACATCGTGATCTACAACCCTATTCAGTATCCTCCGGTGGGGGGGGAGAGCTATCAGAGCACCGATACTGCCGTATGGGTCAGGGCCAACTACGATCCTCTGATGCCCCTGATCCCGCTTTCGTTCCTGTTCCTGGTCGTGATAACGCCCGTGGGCATCCTCCGCATCTACTTCCTGCAGCAGAGGAAGAAGGAGCTCAGGATACAGATGTCCATCGATACCGAGAGCCTCTCGAACGAGGACAAGAGGAAGCTGGGCATACCGATCACCCATGAGCCATCGGCCCCGGCCCCGGTCCAGGCAGCCGGGCCAGTTCCTGCACCCGTGTCGTATTCGGATCAGGTGCAGATGGTTCCGGGACAGATGCCAGAGCCCACGGCTCCGCCGCCCACAACGGTGGCCCCCTCACCCTCAAAGGCCCCCTCTCCCGCCTCCGGTTTCATGACCCCGGACGACCTCTGATAAGGAACCTTTTAATCCTTCGTTACCATTGCCATGTTCTGCTGCCAAGAGGTAGGTGATCATTTGAATGAAGAACAGATCGCGCCCATTATCAAGGAGATAAAAGGGGCGCTCCCGGAAGTTGAAGAAGATAAGATCAGGAAGGAGATAGAGAGGTATCTCCAGTACGGCATAGAGATGCAGGAAGCGAAGAGGTCGATAATCAGGAAGTTCGGCGGGGTCGAGACGCAATTTCGCTCCGTTGGCCCCCTCACCCTCAAGGAGATCCAGGGGGACGGGTCCAATTTCGACCTTACCGTCAAGTGCCTGTCGGCCAGCGAGCGGATGCAGAGGACCCAGAACGGGGATAAGATGCTCGCTTCGGGCCTGATCGCCGATGGATCCATGATACGGAGGTTCGTATCCTGGGACGGCCACTCGCTCGAGAAGGGGAAGGCCTACAATATCAACCGGGCCTCGGCCAGGACCTACAGGGGCGAGGTGGAGGTGAACCTGGGGTCGTTCACGCAGGTCGAGGAGGCCGAGGAAGGGGCGCTGCAGGACCTGGACATTGACAAGCTCCCCAGGTTCGGCACGCTGAATGAGATCAAGCTCCGCGAGATCAGGCCCGGCATGGGAAACCTGCAGATAATGGGCAAGATCCTGGGGGTGGAGGCCAGGAACATCGAGGTGGAGGGGGGCAAGAAGAAGATATTCGACGGCGTCATAGCGGACGAGACCCACAGGCTGAGGTTCACCGCATGGCACGACTTCGGCCTTGACATCGATGAGGTGGTGACCATCAGGGGAGCATACGTCAAGGAGTGGAGGGGTATCCCACAGATCAATTTCGACGACAGGGCCCAGGTGACCAGGGAGGAGATCGACATCGAGCCCGTAACGACGCCCAAGATGAGGGCGGAGGAGCTGATCGAGGCTGGCGCATCGGACGTCCTGGTGGAGGGAACGGTGATAGAGGTCCGTGACGGCTCGGGATTGATATACCGCTGTCCCCTGTGCAACAGGGCATTGATGAACGGCAGCTGTTCCGTGCACGGGGCCCAGGAGGGCACGGCCGACCTGAGGGCGAAGATCGTGCTGGATGACGGCACCGGCGCCCTATTTGCGATACTTAATACCGAGATAACCGAGGAGCTGCTCGGCCTCACGGTCAGCGATGCCATCCGGAAGTTCCAGCCCATGGACCAGTCCGATATGGTGGCCCTCAACAAGGTCCTTCTCGGAAAGGAGTTCGTCCTGAGGGGGAACGTGATAAGGGACGATTTTGGCCCCACGGTGCTTCCATCGAGCATCACTCCGGTGGATATGGATTGCGTTGAGAGGGCGAGGGACATGCTCTCTGACCTGGAGGGATTCTAGATGGCGAGGATAAGGGAAGTGGCCCACAGGCTGTTCGCGACGGAGTTCAACAGCTCCAGGCACGAGGACCGGGGGCTCGAGGAGAACGCTCCGAACTACATCTACACGCCCCTGGGAGCCCACGTCAACAGGCTCTATTTCATAGGGAACCTCATGTCAAAGACCAATTCGGGGACGGATGAATCCCCGATGTACAAGGCCGAGGTGAGGGGCCCCACGGGGACATTCTACCTCTTCGCTGGCCAGTATCAGCCACAGCCCCTGATGGCCCTGGCGAAGCTGGAGCCGCCGGAGCTTGTCGGCGTTGTGGGAAAGGTGAGGACCTTTGTCAGGGACGACGGGGCGTTCTACGTTTCCGTCAAGCCGGAGATGTTATTTCCGGTCACCATGGCCCAGAGGGACATGTGGATCGTTTCGACGGCCGAGACGACCATCAAGAGGCTCAGGGCAATGAAGGACTCCATGAAGATGGAGGACCCATCCGTCGAGGAGCTTTCCAAGCTGGGCCACGAGCCGACCTATGCAAAGGCCGGGGTGGACGGGGTGGGGCTCTACGGCATGGTGGAGATGGAGATGTATCTGGATGCGGTCAAAGGGGCCCTTTCCAGGGTGATAGAGTCCGGCGGAAGGGCCGAACCCGAGCCGCCCATGGGCGACATCAGGGAGGATACGGTCGAGGTGATAGAGGGGCCCTTCGATGCAAAGGGGCCCGATGACGTCAAGGAGAGGGTCCTTGCGATCATCAACGACCTCTCCGGGGAGAAGGGCGCCCTCTATCGTGATATCATGTCCCGGTGCGAGGAGGGGAAGATCAACAAGATCGCGCTTGAAGAGACCATCCAGGAGCTTCTGGACGAGGGGGCCATATACGAACCCACGATCGGCATAATCAAACCGATATGAGGTGGCACTACTTGAGCAAGGATTGGATCAGGCGGAGGAAGAAGGACCCATACTACCGGAAGGCCAAGGCCGAGGGATACCGGTCGAGGGCCGCATACAAGCTCAGGGAGATCAACGAGAGGACCAGGCTTATCAGGAAGGGATATCGGGTACTGGACCTCGGTGCGGCGCCCGGCGGCTGGAGCCAGATCGCCAGGGATATCGTGGGGGAAGAGGGCGAGGTCATTGCCGTGGACCTGGTGGGCATGACCATGGAAGGGGTCAGGTTCATACAGGGGGATATCGAGGACCCGGAGCTGCTGGAGATGATCACCCAGGTCGTTCCCACGTTCCATGCGGTGATCTCGGATGCATCGGTCAACCTCTCGGGCAACAGGACCTTTGACCGGGGCAGGAACTTCGCCCTGGGCTGGGCCGTCCTCAAGCTCGCCAGGGAGGTCCTTGTCCCGGGCGGCTCCTGTGTCCTGAAGTTGTTCAGCGGGGTCGAGGTGGATGAGCTGAAGGAGGAGTTCAGCGTGGATTTCAGGGAGTTCTCCATCCTCAAGCCAAGATCGTCGATCAAGAGCTCATCGGAGATATTTCTCCTTTTCAGGGGGTATCGGCCACGGTCGGGAGATTGACGATCGGACTGTACAACTCGCTGGACCCTGTCAGGTTCTCGGAGGCCCATAGAAGGGCCCTGGCGAGGGCAGGGCCCGTGGCCGAGGCATTTGACTGCAACCTGGCCGTGTTCGGCTTCCCCTTCTCGAAGGAGATGAGAACCCCTGCCGAGATCGCAAGTTGGCTTCTGACGACGACATCCATCGGCCAGGGGGGTGATTGGATCCTGAAGCTGGCCAGGAGGAACCGTTTCATCACCTTCGACCATCCCAGGAAAGGGTTCCCACCACAGCTGGGCGAGCTGCTGATAGGGACCCGGAGGCCCGATGACAAGAAGAGTATTACGCCCAGGGAGGTGGCCCGATCGCTGAAGGATGGGAGGTCATATCTACTGCTGCTGGGACTTGGCCCCAGGGGCCTTCCCGACAGGATCATCGAGATGGGCTCCCTTCACATGGACCTCACCGGTAGAGGGATATCATTTGAGACCTGCACGGCGATAGGAGCTGCTCCCGCCGTGATCATGACACACCTTCACTCGATGTCGGCCCAGTAGAGGTTGGCCTTATCCGGGTCCTCCGGATCGTATCGCCCTTTTCCCTCTCCCTTGTAGGGTGGGTTCTCGCTGAAGAGGTCCCTGTAGGTCGCGAACAGGGAAGGCTCTTTCTCCTCCTCCACCTCTTCTGTCCTATCGAGGGAATAGGACGCCCTGTCGGCGAAGGTATCGTCCAGCCCTTCATCCTTGTTGTAACCGGAGAACCTCGACCTGCAGCTGGTGCAGAAATAGGCGATCTTGCCCTCCTCCTCGTAGAACGGAAGGAGGTCCCCTTCTCCACACAGCCTGCACTGGGCATATTCTGTCATTCTCTCTCACCCTGGAGGGTAAGTCAGTCAGGACTAGATTAAGTTAACCCTGCAGGTCCACCTCGGTGACATTACCGGAAACGTGCTCCATCAGCCGGTCCAGCATCGCCTCGCCGGCGCATTTTTCCAGCGTTTCGGGGTTTGCACGGACAATCGGATATTTCGGTGCGGCGGTGCATCCGACCGTACTCTTGCTGGAGATCTGATAGGTCCCGATCTCCCGCCCGATCCTCTCGATCTCCACCTTGTCAAGTCCGATGAGCGGGCGCATGATGGGGTGTTTGACCCCCTTGCTCACGGCGCCGAGGTTGGGCAGGGTCTGTGAGGCGACCTGGCCCATGGAGTCGCCCAGTACGATCATCTGCGCATCCCACCTGGTGCACAGGATGTCGGCCAGGTTTATCATCGCCCTCTTGCACAGGAGGCAGGTGTACTTCCTGTTGGTCCTCTCCCGGAACGCCTCCAGGAAGACGTTGTGGGGGGCTGAAAAGAGCTTCATTCTATCACCGTGTATGGACATGAGCTGGCGGGCGGTCCTCTTGACCTTCTCGAACTCGGCCTCATCGGACATGGGCCGGGCGTCCATGTTGAGGAGGTACCCCTCATGTCCCTTGTTCATCATCAGATGCATCGCCACCGGCGAATCTATCCCTCCCGACAGGAGTCCAACAAACCTCATCCTCGCGCCTCCAGTTCCCCGATTATGGTGTGCAGTGCGATCATATCCTCGGGATCGACCGTGAACTCGTCGGCGTGAGGGCAGAGCTCATCAAGGACCCCTTCATATGTTTCCAGCTCCATCATCAGGGGGTAGGACCTGCAGCCCATGGGGCGATATCTGTAGACGGAGCAGAGGTTATCTGCGTCCAGGAAGAAGCACCTCCCATCCCTGTTCCTCAGCGTTCTGATGGTTTTCGATCCCTGATAGAAGCCCTTGTATCCCTCGTTCTCCAGACGCCTGACATCCGCCCCTGTGAGCTCCATCTCGGTCTCCAGGCAGCAGAGATGGCAGCTGTGTTTCCTGCAGATAGAACCGTCCATTCTCCTCACCTATGCGGATCTGCCCCCATCAAGGGTGACCCCTCTCTGGCCCTGATATGTGCCGGATCGCTCCCCGTACAGCTGCTCGGGGGCCGTTGACAGCTTGACGTACGATATCTGGCAGATCCTCTCCCCTATGGGGAGTGCGACCCTGTTTGGGCCCACGTTCGTTATGGAGAAGGTCAACGTCCCCTTGAACCCGGCATCCACCAATCCAAAGCCGGCGATGAGCCCTTTCCTCACGTAGCTGGACCTGAGCCACAGGGTGGCGGCCACGTCCGGGGGCATCTCGAGGTACTCCTCCGTGGATACGAGGCACCAGGCCCCCGGATCGAGGTAGGCCGTGCCCATGGTGACCTTGGCCTCGGGGGACTTGAAATATACCTCCAGGACGGTGAGATCGTAGCCGTTGGGGGTGAGATGTCTTTCCCTGAACGGATCGATCCTCATCGTCCCCTTTTCAAGCCGGTCGACCAGATCCCGGTCCGAGAGGATTGACATGATCCGTGTTTATACGGATGACCTTATAATTGTTTTGGTAACGTGGGATGCTCGCTACAATCTGTGGAATATCCTCGAGAAGAGGGTCTCCTTCCTGTTATCCTGGAACGTTGCCTTGAGGGCGGACAGCTCCCCGCCGTCAAGCCAGACCCCCCCGCACTCGTCGCACTCGTCCACCTCTATGTTGAACACGAACTTCATGGAGAGGTGGCCGCCGCAGCGGGGACAGGGAAACCGTTCCCACTTCCCCATGCCGCCGTGGGTGATCATGTACTTGTGATACTGCGGGTCCCTGATGATATTCTTGACCTCCCCCTTGTCGAACCAGTAGCTCTTGCATTCTCTGCAGTGGTCCACCAGGAGTTCGGGCCCCTCCTGCTTGATGTGCTTCTGATCCATTATCACCATGCATTTCGGACACACTATCGTCTTCTTGAGCTCTTCTTTGGTCAATTTCACGGTCCCCAACTCCCAATGGAACTTCCCATCTTGTGAGATACATCAAGTATCCATCGGATCTTTAACGATTTTTCATTGGCCCCGGTTGGCCTGCAGGGCAAGAGGCCAATATCCATTTGTCATCGGGGAATAAAAAATATAATGTAGTGATCATGTGGTTGATGGAACGGGGCACGAACACTTGAGGAACCACAGGGCGATGTTTC
>CBDVER010000017.1:0-11882 GCA_965373055.1 uncultured Thermoplasmata archaeon | reverse complement strand
TGTGATCTCTGGCAGTTCTGCCACCACCGGTCACAATGATGAGTGAAATATCCTTTTTCAACCCCAGGAGCAGAGCCCTGATATCATTCAGGTACCGTACATCATCCTCATCCCTTTTTATTATGGATCCGCCCAGGGATAATACTACCTTCCTCGTTATGGGATCACCCGCCATATGCTGAAAAGGGTAAGGAGAGGCCCCTTATATATGTCGTTGGTCTCAGAGAAGTTCGGATAGGTCATCTGAGGTTGCCTGCTGTGGTGCGGCGGGCTGCGCCCCTTCCTGGGGAGGCGGCGGCAGCTGGGCCTGTGGCTGTCCCTGAGGAGGCACCTGTGCAGGTGCTGCGGCCGGAGATGGTGGGGCCGCAACAGGCTGCTCCTGCGCCGTTGGCAGTGTTCCCGCTCCGCCGAAGATATCCCCAAGATCATCAGATGGTGCTGCCGGAAGCGTTGGTTGGGTTGGTGCGGTCAGCGCTGCCTGCTGCTGTGCGGCCGCCACCGATGGGAGGTCCTGATAGAGGTTCTGGTCCTCGTAGAGGCTCTTTTCAAGCTCCTCCGCCTGTTTCCTCTTCTCCTCCTCCTCCTCTGCCCTCTTCCTGCTTCTGATGATATAGCCGAATAGAAGGAGGGCGATGATGAGGAGCAATACGACCGCGATCACGATGATGATGATGATATTACTTGTCTCCTCGTACCATTTCGGATCCTTAACAGGCTTCTCGGACACGAATTTATCAAGTGGGTCATAATCCTCTGAATCCCTCACACCGTCATCATCCGTATCCATGTCCTGCGGGTCCGTACCGTTCAAGAACTCGTCAAGATTGCTCCATCCGTCACCGTCAGCGTCTTTGGCTGCATCATAGGGGTCATAGGGATCGAGGGTGAACTGGACCTCCCATTCGTTCGGCATGCCGTCGTTGTCCCAATCGTTCGAATCCACCTTTCCCGACACGGTGATGTTCACGTATGCGTCCAGGAAGTTACCAGCATCGTCCATGCATCTGAGGGTCACCTTGTAAGTGCCTGCCCTCTTGAAATCCCAGTATACGGTCTGTCCTTCCGAATCCTCCTGGAAATCGTCTGCGGCGTCGAAGTCCCATATGAACCTGAGAGTGTCGTTGTATATCGTATCAGGGTCCATATAGTTGCCCACGGAGAACTTATGATTGTAGAGAATGGGATAGGAGTCGCCCTCTTCCGGAGAGTCGATCTCCAACAGAATTGGTGGGTCGTTGACGTTGATTATGATGATCTCGATCGGAAGGACGTTCAGCACATCCGAGCTCATCTCGTCCATGATGATGATCTCCGTTCTCACAGCCGGGTATCTCGGCTCATTCGTGGCGAAGTAGTAATATTTCCCCTCGGCCATGAAATGGAGGGTCGCCTTGAACGGATCGTCAGGATCTATATCAAGATATGTTGCCTCATTCTGGGTGAGGTTGCAAAAGAAGGTTATTTTCGTCTGAAGGTCGATCTCCCTGTCAAGGTCATTGGCTATGATGGAGAGGTTTAGCTCCCTGTGTTCATATACGGTGAATACAACCCTCTCGGTTACGTGCTTGGGTAGGTCTATCCTTGTGGTTCCGTTGGATATCGAAACGAAGAAGGGCTTGTCGATCACATTGGAGACGTTGAACCAGAACACCTTTGACACGTTGGCGTCGCCGTCATCTACCCAGGCGGTCATCATGTGGTCGCCCACGTTATCGTTGGTGGGTTTCCATGTGATCTTTCCCTCGGGTGTGCATGTCAGCCAGTTCATGTCCATCTCATCCTCGTATCCAAGATAATATGTGAGGTAGATCCCATCCGGGTCGCCGTCGTTCGGGTCCGAGGCGAGGATCTGGGTCCATCCGGGATCATCCTGTACAAGCATGAATTCGAAGTTGTCCCCCGGGGATCCCTGGGGTCTGATGATCGGCAGGTCGTTCACCGACTCGATAAATACCTTGAAAATAACCTCCTCTGATCTCAGGGTCCCGTCAGAGGCTCTCATCGTCACGATCTTGGGGTCGAACCCCCCTTCGGTATGGTATCGGTTCTCCTTGGGCGTGATCAAAAGTGCCCATTTGGTGGGGTCCATGGTCCCGTTGACAAGTTCGACCGAGAACATCTCATTCGTATTCTCCGTCGTCCAGGAGCCGAAGGAGTTCTTGATCTGGATCTCCAACGGGTCGTTGTCAGCATCGTGGAACCAGCTGTAAACACCCTCGAAATATGTGGGTGTATCCTCCTCAAGGGTCAAGTTGATGGTCAGATCATCGGCAGGAATCGGTTTTCTGTTATACTGGATGATGTTGAGCAGGAAGTAGTCGCTTGACTCCCCTCCGGCCTTGTCCCTCATCGTGAAGTTGATCCTATGGTATCCCTCCGGCACGTTCTCGGGTATCTTCCTGGAGAACTCGTACCACGCAAGGTTGCCATCATCCGGGGAATAGCCGTCCGGTGTGGTGAAAGTTACCGGATTAAGTCCAAATGGTGTGAGGTCCACGATCAGGTATGTCATATCATATTGGCCGTCGAGATCTTCCAGGGTGAAGTTGATGGTGACAATATCCTTGAGATCGTTCTTGACCGGGGATGGGTCCTGCCTGATGGTGTGCTCCGTGGGAAGGTGGTTGGCAGGGTAAGTGACCACCTTGGCTGTGACGTTATCGCCTGCCCAGGCGATGTCATCCAATCCATCCGGGTCGTTGTCGAAGTTTCCAACAGCAAGTGCGTTTATCCTGGAATGTGGAAGTGCCCCAGAACCATCGGGTCTGGATCTTATGATCTTCATGTTAACGAATTTGGAGGGTGTGTTCGGGTTGTAATTTCTCAGGGACGTAAGCCCCCATGCACCGATCTCGCTATACGGGTCATCTGTAGTTATGTCCAATTTTTTCAGGCCTACCATATCATCAATGGACGTCGCGGAGTTGTTGAAATTCCCAACTATCAGGTCCCGGAAGAAATAGTTATTGTTCTCCGTATATGCGAGGTTGCTCATGGCGGGGTCGAATCCCCTGTTGGGCCTACCGCGCATGAGGTAGATCGATGCGTCCTTGTACGTTTCCTCCTGAGCGGCGCCGACCGAAACGGCGATGTCGATGTAATTCACGCCCGAGAAATGGCCGGTGGCTATTGCGAATGGAAGGTCCGGCCATAAGCCTCCTTTTTCTATGGAGCCGAGGGAAATGGGAGCGTCGTATGTGGTGCCGGAACCTGAATGCCAGATCATGTAGATCTCGGCGTTCTTGAAGCCAGCTCCGATGTGTCCACCGAAGACGAAAGCGATGTCAGGATAGCCATCTGTTGGCGTGTCGAAGTCCTTGACGTCCAACATCCCCCAGGTGTAGCCCTGAGAGTAGGTAACGTGGGTAAGATTGACCCAGCTAAGGCTCCCGGACTCGTAGATGATACCTGCAACCTGCATCCTCTCTCCAAGGTTGCCAGCATCTCCGTCCCTGTCTGCGTTGTAGAGTATGAAGGCGTCGATATCATCGTCGTTATCCGCATCGGCAACCTCCATGTCGAACACGCCGTCGTGCATCAACCACCAATGGTGCTGGTAAATAGCGTTATCTATATCCGCATAGGTCTCAATACTGAAAGAGCCAGCATTGTTTTCCAGATAAAAGACCCTGATCGTACCGATATCAGGACCAATGGTCGTTCCATATAGATCGTCGGCCATGTAGTAGTACTCCTGTCCCATGGCGATGATGTCTATATCCCCGTCATCGTCATAGTCAGCGGTCTTTACCTTGGAGATGTGGTATCCCGTGAGAGGATATGTGGTAGGCCCTGTGAATGACTTTCCATCTCCATTATTGAGGTAAACGTAGATGTTCTCATATCCACCTGCCACGATATCATCATTTTTAAGGCCGTCAAAATCTCCAGTAGCCACGCAAAGAGCGGTATTTGACACTGCAGAGGTCCAGTCACCTTCCATTGTAAATCCATATCTGCTTTCGCCCTCTGAACCGGCATCGACACCGGTGACCGGTGCCCCAACCATCAACGGGAATGCTGTCGTTATCATCAATATTGCGAGGAATAATGGCCATCGCCTGTACATATCTACCACCTCTTTGAGCCCCGGACATCCAGATAGGGATCGGGCTCATTATGCAGTGGTTCATATACAGTTATGGTATAATACTATTTCGAGAAAGTGATACATTTATTCGCACCCTTTTGGATATCTCCACATCGGGCCGGGAAGCAAGTTTTATTAATGATGTTGATTGTGGTGGGCATCCTCAAGCTTAAACGCCCGGAAAAGTGGTGGCATAATGGTGAAATTGACCGCGAGGGAGAGATATGAGTTCAAAAAGGTCCTGAAGGAGCTCGGCTCTTACAAGGGCAGGTCGACGGAATTGATCAGCCTTTACGTTCCAGGGTCCAAACAGGTATCCGATGTGATGAGCTACCTGAGGAACGAGTTCTCGCAGTCATCGAACATCAAATCAAAATCGACCAGGAAGAATGTGACCTCGGCGATCGAATCGATCATGTCCAGGCTGAAGAACCTACGGATGGCGCCGGAGAACGGCCTGGCATTTTTCGTGGGCCACATACCAACTGGAGCAGATCAGACCAAGATGATCGCCCGTGTTGTGGAACCCCCGATGGAGATCACCACGTTCCTCTATCGATGTGACAGCTACTTCTATCTCGATCACCTCAAAGCGATGATGATAGACGAGGATGTTTTCGGGCTCATCGTGGTAGATAGGTCCGAAGCTACCGTCGGCCTGTTAAAAGGCAAGAGAATAGAGCTGATCAAGAACATCCAGTCCCTGGTCCCGTCAAAGCACGGGAGGGGGGGACAGTCGGCTCAGAGGTTCGAGCGTTTGATCGAGATCGCCGCCCATGAGTACTACAAGAAGTTGACCGACATCTGTACGGAGGCATTTCTGGGTGTGGATGAGTTGAAAGGGATACTCATCGGGGGGCCCGGGTCGACCAAGGACTTCTTCCTGAAGAACGAATACCTTCATCATGAGCTCCAGAGGAAGGTGGTCGATACTTTTGATACGGGCTATACAAATGAGTTCGGCCTCGGTGAGCTTCTTGAAAAGGCCTTGCCCACATTGCAACACCTTGATGTTTCAAAGGAAAAGGAGCTGATGCGCCGACTATTCTCTGAGATAAGGAAGGAAGATGGAGGCCTCAGCGCATACGGTGAGGCCCAGGTCCGTCAGGCATTGGAGGCGGGCGCCGTGGAGATCCTGTTGGTTTCGGAAGGGCTCAAGAGGTCCCATCAGGTATGGAGATGCTCCGGCTGCGGCAATGAGGAGGAGAGATATGTCACCTCCAAGGCCGGCGACTCCGAAAAATGTGGGAAATGCGGAGGCCTTTCCGAGCTGACCCTTGATGAGGATATCATCGATGAGATGGACAAGATATGCGAGAAATACTCTTCCGTACTGGAGCTGATCTCCACAGATTCTTCTGAAGGGACCATGCTCCTTCGCGCATTTGGCGGGATAGCAGCGCTTCTCCGGTACAGGGTGGTTTTCTGACGCCAATAATGTCTCGATCCCGGCCTCAGTCCCATTTTACGATCTCTTCGACCAGGTGCTCTCTCTGCCCTCTGATCTCCATGAAATCGTTCAGAAAATCCTCCAGATACTGGCAGGCCTCCCTCTTGCATGATCCGCACAGCCTGGTGCCCTGGAGGCACTCCTCCCGTATACGGTCGATCTCTCCGTCGCTCTGAACGAGGTGGTACAGCATCGTGTTGAAGACGGAACAGATATCAGGTCTTCCTCCCTTTTTCCTCTGTTCCTCGGCCGTGTCCCTCCCACCTGTGACCGCCTTCTTCAGTTTTTTAACGGCCTCTGCAGGGTCATCATCCAGGAATATGGCGGTCTCCGGCTTGGATGAGCTCATCTTCTCCCCGGTGATCCCGTTGATGAACCGGTGGTAGGTTGACGAGGGCGGGATGAAACCGAACCCCCCTTCATCCTTTTCCAGAAGGGCCAGGACCTCATCCATGATCGGGACATCGGAAGGGGATGCTCCTGGTACATAGAGGGCCTTGTATCTTGGCACCATGTTGAAATCGAGGTAGCCCAGCCGTTCCAGAACGGATCGTGCCTTGGACAAAAGGCTCTCCACATTATCGTCGACCTTGACGAATACGCCCACTTTACCGTCCGAGGTGACGGTTGCATTGAACAATCTGAAAGATGATGCAAGGTCCCTGCACAGCCTGATGTGGGGGTCTTGATCCACCCCTACAGGAACAACGACCGGTATTGGGCCCAGCCTTAACTGGGGATGAAGGATATCTCCTGCCTGGATCAAGGGGGAGTGCATATGGGCCATGTTCGTGGAGTCGTCGAAACCGTATATCGCCTTCATGGTGGAGAGGTTCACCTTTCTCCCCGCCAGATATGCGATATCCTTCACATCCTCCCTTTTGGATTGGAAGTATATCTCCAGTTTATCGACATTCAAACCCAGCCCGAGGTAGCTCTTGACATATGATTCAATGGCCAGCGTTCTTGCCTTCTCCAGAGGCATGCCTCTTGTGGCATACGCCTCGATATCGGCAATCGCAATAAAGACCGATGGGTTGAAGTTCTGGAGATATTTTATCTGGTCGATCACCATCTTGTGTCCCAGATGCATCCTGCCCGAGGGCATGAGTCCCGAGAGGATTGCGAAGTCACCTCCTGACCTTATTCTGCCCAGGATGGTATTGAACCCTCGATGTCCGAAAACTATGTTCTTTCTGAACAATCTAGGCGGGTTTGGCTCTGAAGGGAGGGTCGAAGGGTCGAACCTCTCGATCCCGAACTCCTTCATTACCTTTGAATAATCATCGATATCGGTCTGTGCCCAGGGGTCGATCATTTTTTTTCTCTTCATCGTTTCTACCCACACTGCGCATATTTGAGATGTGATATCTATTTTTCCATAATGGTCGTGAATGTGATCGTGGAGGTCGACCCCATCATAAGGTAGGAACGGTGATCGGATTCGCAGAAAAGGATTATATACGAACATGTCCAATGGGACTGAAACAACGGTGATCCAAGGTGGTGAGGACGATGGATGACAACACGGTATTCATAGGGCGCAAGCCGTCGGTAAATTACGTATTGGCGGTGATCACCCAGTTCAATTCCGGCGCCGAGAAGGTATCTCTGAAGGCGAGAGGGCGGTCAATTAGCAAAGCGGTGGATGTTGCAGAGATAGCCAGGAACAGGTACATCAAGGGCCTGAAGGTGGAGAGCATTCAGATCGGGACCGTGAACATTCCGGATGAGGAGCGGACGGATGGTATCAACGTGTCATGGATCGATATCGTCCTGGCCAAGGGCATCGATGATGGTCTGCCTGATCCGGTGGCGAATGAAGGGCTATGAGGTATGGCGCCCTCCGAAACCGAAAAGGGGAGATATCAGAGGGTTTCTTCAGCCCATCCGTACCGTGAGATAACGGGGGGACCTCCGCTATCGGCGGGAATATTACTATAAATATTAATAGTGGTTCCAAAATACGCCCTCACCAAGCCCCCATTCAAGGACAAAAGGTGAGAAAAAATGAAAATGCCAAGGAGCGTTAAACGATATTGTCCCCATTGCAAGCACCACTCTCTTCAGGAAGTGGAGAAGGTTAAGAAGAGGCGGGCAAGCGAATTGGCCTGGGGGCAGAGGCGTTTCAGGAAAGTAACGGCTGGCTATGGAGGTTTCCCACGTCCCAAACCAGAGGGTAGAGAGAAACCGACAAAGAGGGTGCAGCTGAGATTCAAGTGCAAGGAGTGCGGTAAAATGACAATGCCGCCTTGCATCAGGGCGAAAAAGTTCGAGCTGGTTGAGGGCTGATCATCATGGAAATCAATATAAAACCCCGGAGCAAGTTCCTGAAGGTAAAGTGTCAGGATTGCGGTAATGTACAGACGGTCTTCGATAGGTCCACGACAAAAGTGGGCTGTACCGTATGTGGAGCTACAATGGTAAGTCCAAAAGGCGGAAAGGCCGAGATCAAGGGTGAGATCCTTGATAGGGTGGATGTGGATATGGCCTGATAAGGCCGTAAAACGGAGAGGTCGATATGGTTTACAACGAGATGCCGGAGGAAGGAGAGCTGGTGGTTGCCACAGTTAGGCAGGTAAAGAACTTCGGCGTCGTTGTAGAGCTGGATGAATACCCCGATCTCGAGGGCTTCCTCCATATTGCAGAGGTTGCATCGGGATGGGTAAAATACATAAGGGACCACGTTCGGGAGGGCCAGAAGATCGTCTGCAAGGTCCTGGGAGTGGACGATAGGAAGAGATACAAATCGGTGGACCTCTCCCTGAAAGCCGTTAACGCCCATCAGAATCGGGAGAAGATACAGCAGTGGAAGGGTGAGCAGAAGGCCCGAAAGCTCGTTGAGATGCTCTGCGAGCAGATGGGAACCGATTTCAAAAAGGGCATGGCTGATTTCGGGCATCAACTGATACAGGAATACGGTTCTTTGTATGGGGCCATGGAGGCCTGTGCCATAAGCGAGCTCTCCCTGGAGGAGGCTGGATTCACGGGAGACTGGATGGATGAGTTCATCAAGATATCCAAGGATAATATCACCCCGCCGTATGTGGAGATCAACGGTATCCTTGAGCTTACCTCCCCTGAACCAAAAGGAGTGCAGGACATCAAGGGGTCCCTCGAGATCACCGAGAGGATCGGTAACCAGTACGACGACGTGAAGTTGAAGATATACTATTTGGGGGCGCCGAAATACAGGTTGATCCTGGAAGCCCCCAACTACAAGATCGCCGAGGAGGTCCTCAAGGAGGCAGCCCAGGGGGCAGTTGACCACCTTGAAAACCTCAAGGGAGAGGGCAAGTTCATAAGGAAAGCATAACGTGTGGGTGTTCCATTGAGGAGCAGGATCAGGAAATGTCCAAGTTGCGACCGGTATACCTTTCAGCATAGCTGTTCCAAATGTAAGGTCGCCACACAGAATACATTTCCAGCCCGTTTCTCACCTCAGGATAGATTCGGCAAGTACCGTCGGATGGCATATCTGGAATCATTGGAGGAAGAAGATGGTGGCTCCGAATAAAGGGACGGATTTCGAATTCGTCATCGAATATCTGGATAGGGCCGAGCTCAAGGAACCGGTGTTAATAGAGGGGCTCCCCGGGGTTGGTAATGTTGGAAAACTGGCTGTGGAACATCTGATCGATGTGCTCGCCCTTAAACCATATGCAAGGTTGTATTCCAGGCATTTGCCCCCCCAGGTCTCGGTCAGCGAGGATGGGGTTGTGGACCTTGCGAGGCACGATCTCTACTACATGAAGGGCCATGATGGAGGCTCGGACCTTCTGGTCCTGACAGGGGATTATCAGGGGTTGACCCCGGAGGGTCAATATATCCTCTCCTTGAGGACCCTTGAATTGGCGCGTGACCTCTCCGTCTCAATGATATTCACCCTGGGTGGTTTTGGGCTGATAAGGATGGTTGAAACCCCGTCTGTACTGGGTGCGGTGACCCATGAGGATATGATACCCGCCTTCAAGGACCTGGGGGTTATCTTCAGGAGGGGGGAGCCCGGATCCGGGATCATCGGCGCCTCTGGCCTCCTGCTCGGAATGGGAAAATATTTTGGCATTCCCGGGATCTGTCTCATGGGGGAGACCTCGGGGTATTTCGCCGATCCCAGATCCGCAGGTGAGATACTGCAGATCCTGGCAGGATACTTTGACCTGGAGATCGACCTTACCAAACTGGAGGAGAGGGCCAAACAGGTTGATGAGATAACGAACAAGCTGAAAAAGGACATCGAGGCCTCCGAGCAGGAGGAGAGGGATGACCTCGGGTATTTCGGTTGATCGTCGGGCTTTTGATCGATCTACAGAATGAGGGACACGATCTCGTGGAGAGGGCCGAGACGAAATTGATCCTCAATACGATACAGAAACAGGGTATAACGCTTGGTAGATGATGTTCAGCCGATCCTCTCTATGAACACGATGTTCATCGTCTCCTCGAACGTGTTGTAGGCGAGGTCCTTTGAGACCTTTCCAGAGCTTCCCGTGAAGCTGATCTGTATCTCTATCAGGTATTCCCAGTATTGGCTGCCGACGAAATCCAGTTTCAACTCGGCGTTATCCTTTCTCTGGAGGATCATTGAACTGGATTCGTGATGTGCCATCTCGGATCCGTTCACGATGGAAACCGTATATCTGCAGTGAAGGTCGCTGATCTCCCTGTTTCCCCAGTTGGTCAGGAGGATATTCACGTGGATGAGGCCCCCGGTCCCCCCTCCACCCGTCGCCTCGTGGTAGACCGTCCTGACCTCGAGGTCGGTCCTGGGGATCAACCATTGGTAGGATACAACGCCTGCCAGTATCAGAAGAAGGACGATAAGCGGGATCATCCATTTCCTGTTTACCCCCTGTCTGTGGCCCTCCAGCTTATCCACCTCCGAATATCGAGCCGAGCGACCAGTACCAGAAGGTAAGCATTGGAGCCGGTAGCACTGTATTCCCGTCCCCCGAACTGAGGTCGACCACGGTCGAGTCCCTGGTGACCGATACCCCCGTGACCGCTGGGATCCCCAGGATCGTCTTTTTCTTCAATGTGATCAGGAATATATTGGGCGAGAGGTCCTTCCCCCCTTGATGGATATCTCCGGACATCCTCACCTGCAGGCCACCGCCCCTGGTCTCATCGATCCTGAAGATGGGGTACACTCCCCAGAGCATGTCAATACTTATCTTCATGTGCTCCAGGTCCTCCGCGAGTATCTGCAGTGAGGTTATCGTGAAGCTCTCCATGGTGGGTATCCTGTCCATCTCGATGGAGAGGAAGGATATGCCGTCGCTGTCGATGACGTATTGGTCACCTGTGAGGTATGTCCTCGTATTGCCCACATCCTCAATGTATATCTGATACCTCCCCCTCTGTCCCACTCCGGACCCGTCATAGCTCAGGAACATATCGAGCTTGGACGACGATGTTACCAGCGTCAGCTCGGGCAGGCCCTGAAGCGGGAATGGGTCCTGGATCGAGAATGATGGGTTCTGGACCATGGATATGCTGAACTCAAGTGGTATATCGCCGAACACCGCATAGATCTGGGACCATCTCCCATCCATATATTTCAGGATCTTGAAGTAGAGGTACTCTATCTCCTGTGAGGCGGAGTAATCCATTTCGATACCATCCTCCAGGCTGGCATTGAGCCTGAGTGATGAGGGTATTTTAGGCAGATACATCTGCCTGACGGAGAGTATGGGCGATGCCTCTCTCAGGGTGCCCAACATCGGACCAAGGGTAATGGGTTCCCCGGCCATGTCGGTGATATCCACTTCCATATCGATGATCATTTTGCCTCCGATGCTCAGGTTCGTAACGATATTCATGTCCGCCTTGAGGTTCATTCCCTTCTTGAACTCGGTCAGGTAGAGCGATATGTCCCTATTCTGGACGCCCGAGGTTCTGATAAGCATCCAGTCGTGATCCGGGCTGTACCCTTCCAGATCGAACCTCGCGGACACGGTCTCGCTGGAGAAGGAGAGGTCCATCTCTCCCCTGGCCGGCATGCCCTGCAGGAAGATCCTCCCCTTGAGGGAGCCTTCCTTTCCCGAGCCCACCTGTTCAATCCAGATGCCGTGGGTCCAGTGGGGGTCCGGAATATCTTGGGCTCCCCTCTTATTGATCTCCAGAATAAGGTCCATGTGGCTGTCCTCCTGGGCAAGATCCCATGGTATGGACAGATCTGTCGAGTATGTGCCGACAGCGTTGGTGAGGCTTTCGGACAGTCCTGATACAACCGTCAGAACGTCCTGTGCGATGGTGGATAATGAGAATAACAGGTCCGCATATTCGGTGATCGACTGGATCCCATCCAGGTCCGGGAATGCGAATTCGGGTCGATCCAGT
>CBDVER010000016.1:0-12195 GCA_965373055.1 uncultured Thermoplasmata archaeon | reverse complement strand
GTGGCCAGGACCTTTAGGAAAGACCCCATATTGCTCAATTGGAGGGTATCCCAGTACATGGTCCCTTCCGAGCCCTCCACCACCTCGGGGTTTCCGATGAACACCCAGGTAACGTTATCGGTGGATTGATAATACTCAAGGTTGGCCACGTACATGTCCCCGTCAACATCGGTCACCCTCACCCTCCACTCAACCAGGCCGGAGACCGTGATATGTCTCCTGGGATAGATGATGTCGATCACCGGGGCTGAAGGGGACCGATCGTACAGGGTGTGAACCAGGATATCCACGCCATCCCTGGAGAACACCAATACTTCAGGGTAGGTATCCTCGTTGATATCGCCAAACGATAGGAGGAACGACCCGAAGCCTGTCAGCCCATCATGGGCGGAAGCCACCTCCAGCGCATCATGGAGGTGCATGTCGGGATCGGTAAGGGGAAGCTCGAAGAGGTACACCTCTCCGACACCATCGGCCGCAACGTGAAGGGGATCGGAGATCAGAATGGAGGAGTTCTGGTTGTAAATAGAATTTTTAAGGAAAGCCATCGAGGTGCCGAAGCCCTGGTCCGCCGCCCCGGAGATCGTGAAGTTGGAGTCGAATCTGGTGAACCCTGTTTTAGAGTTCCAGAAGCTGTCGCCCCCAGAAAATACCCTGACCGTTCCGTCCAGGGAGGAGGAGGCCAGAAGGTCATCGTTCCCATCACCGTCCATGTCGTGAACCCTGAGCGTCTCCCCGAAGCCGCCCGAACCGGAGATGGAGGTCGTATCGTAGCCCAATGAGAACACCTCAATGGAGATGTTATCAATACCCACGACTGCATACTCACCCTGATGGGTCCATCCGAGTATCTTTCCCCCCAGTTCAAGGTAATATCCCCCTTCAACGTCAACCATATCCGTGACGTCTATCCTGATCGAGCCAACTCCATTCGTGTTGGGCCCGCCGGTGGTGCCCGACCCCCGCTGTGTCCAGATCTCGGGTGTTGAGTCCCTTGCGCCCTGTCCGACATCCGAGAAGTAGGAGAGCCACTCCGGGGTTCCGGAGGGGTCCGTTATCATCCCCTTGATCCACATCCTCTCGGTCCTCTCGAAGCCCCAGTTCTCGTACATGTAATCCATGTCGAACCAGACCCTTGACGCACCATCAAGCATGCCCGCCGGCACGTTGAGATCGACGCCGTACGCTCCTGACATCGCGCCACCGCTTCCGGCGATCCCCCCAAGCTCGATCTGTAGCTGGTTCACCCTGGAGATCGACCGGTCCGCATTGCCCACGTTTCCGGTATCAGCATTGTACCTCACCTGTGGTGTATCGGTTCCTGAATCGTAGATGTGGGGGGAAGATGTATCCCACCCGTCGTCCGCTCCGGCCCAACCCCAGGTATTTCCCGATCCCTCGAGCGTTGAGGTGAACCTCACGACCCCATCGGGGTCGCTTCCGGGTATATCGATGAAACTGCTCGTGGCGTTGAGCGAGAACCACCTGATCACCCCCTGTTCCGGGGAGGATATGACCAGCTCATCCATCCCGTTCCCGTTGATATCCAGGGTCACGACCTGGGTGCCGGGAGTTATGCATCCCGAAGGAAGGGCGAATGTCGAATCCGTTATGGACCAATCCTCGTAGATCATGAACGCCGCCGGATCGATCGTCTCATTTCCAGAGGCTATGATCACGAGGTCGTCCTTCCCGTTACCGGTGAGATCTCCACGGGCCAGTCGGCTGCCGTAGCCGATGGAGCCGGGCTCGGTGAGGGCGTATGAGGCCTTTGTCTCGTTCAGTACGGAACCCTTTGACGGGACGTTCAATGCGAAGGAGTCGTAGACCAGTACGGTGCCCTCCCCGCCGCCCGCCCCGGGACAGCCGATCACCATATCGTCGTATCCGTCACCGTCGATATTCCAGAATAGCGCGTCCGTGCCCAGAAGGTACCCCTCACCCCCCAGAAAAATGAGATCGGCATTGTAGATCTCAAGGGAATCATGTATCGTATTGTCCCCCCAGAAATACTGCAGGATGCCGGAATCCTCCCCATTTGTCCCATTCGTGGGGGAGGAGAGGAGGAACTCATCCAGGCCATCCTTGTTCTGGTCCCCCAGGATCTCCAGGAACACCTCACCTGCATCGGTGAAGCCCTCCGATATGTGATCGTCCATCATCTTCAATCCACCGGAATATGGGGATGACAGGATCAGAAAGGTTTGCAGTATGAATACAAGGGCCATGACAATGGACCATAGGGGTTTCTTCATCGGACTTCTTGGGGGAATATTAACACCTCCTATCGCTATACAGGGCTATCGATACAGGTCGAACGTGCCAATGCCCATGCCATTAAGCATTATTATTATTTGTCGTAAACCAACGGCAGGACCAAGGCGTTCGCATTCCCATCAGTTGTACTCGGCAAGGAACTCCTCAACGGCCCCCATGCCCCCCTGGCCCATGACGAACCCGTTGTACGGCTCCCTGGGGGTTATCTCGTGCGCTATGGGCTCGACCATCAGCTTGTTGAGTGGCTCCGCCTCCTGTACGTGGCCGAGGGCCCAACCCAGCTTGCAGTAAGCGACCTCGGGCAGCATGTTGCCCAGCTGGACGACGCCCCTGGACAGGAGGTCCCTGCCCGTGTCGTATACGAACATCTGGGTGTAGCCGAAGAGCGTCTGAACGGCCATGTACATGTGGATGCCCTCCTCGTGCGCCCTCTGGATCGGGTCGTAGAGCGGCTTGTTCACGTGGCCCAGGCCGGTTCCCGCTATGATTATGCCCTTGTATCCTTTGTCTATCATCGATTCCAGGATGTCGGGGTCCATGTTGGGATAGTAATAGAGAATGGCTATCCGGTCCTCCCAGTGGGGATATATCTCGACCTCGCGATCCTCCCTTCTCCTCTTGTAGTCCTTCTTGAAATAGGTGAACTTCCCATCCTCGACCTTCCCCAGTGGGACATCTCCCAGGGTCTTGAAGGTGTTCCTGTAGGAGGAGTGCATCTTCCTGACCCTTGTCCCGCGGTGAAGGTAGCAGAACCGGTCCGAGGTGGTGCCGAACATGCATACCATGACCTCCGCCGCGTCCGAATAGGCGGCGGTGTTCACCGATCCTATAAGGGTTCTCGCCGCATCGGATGACGGCCGGTCAGAGGACCGCTGGCTGCCCACCATGACGATGGGAACCGGGCTCCCCTGGACCATGAACGATAGGACTGCGGCCGTGTAATGCATGGTATCCGTCCCATGTCCTATGCAGATACCCTTTACGCCACCCTCTATCTCCCTCTTGATATTCTCGGCCAGGACCTTCCATTGATGGGGGCCCATGTTCTCGGAGAATACGCCAAAGAGCTTCTTGGTGTTGATATTGGCGATATCCGCAAGCTCGGGCACGGCGCCGAACAGCTCCCCTGGGGTAAAGGCGGGTATTACCGCACCCGTTCTGTAATCGAGCCTGGATGCTATCGTGCCCCCCGTCCCCAGGATGGTCACGTTGGGCTTCTTTGGATCGAACGGGAACTCCTTTTCCGGGATCTTGTAATTGGCCTTCCTGCTCCCATCGCTCTTGATCGAGATCACGTTTTCCGCGGTGATGCCGATATTGTATCCCGTGATCATCTTCAGGACAAGGTGATTGTCGTCGCCCGCTGACCTGGGAAGGAGGACCCCCTCTACCTTCTCCTCTCCGGCCATAACGGTTATCCTGTCCCAAACCGCGATGTTCTCCCTTTTAAGAAGCTCGAGCGCGGGACCGCTGTATCCCTGATAGGTGTCATCGGACAATATACCACCAAGGGCTGGAATAGACCGCTTGTTAATAACGATTTCTTCTTACAGGTGTTCAGTCAAAGGTGAATGTGCCGATCCCATCTATAAATAAACAACAAATTGGAACCCGGGACCTCCCACCAAATCTATTTAATGATTTTTTATCAATATATTTTGGGGATACTAATGTCTATAAATCTGAATTTATCATCAAATGGTAAGGGCAATAATTGGACAAACGCAAGGTTTCTGGTCTTTGGGCTAATAATATTGCTTCTTTTATCCATTATTCCCGTTCAGAATTCGAACGCTGCGGAAACGGATATTGAAATGGTATCGCCCAATGGGGGTGAATCACTTACTGCAGGGAGCTTGAAGCGGATCACCTGGTCCATCTCCGGTACAGGCGGATATATTTCCCTCCACCTGTCCATCGACGGAGGGAGCACATACTCGAATCTCGCTTCATTCTCGTCCACCCCTTCTCACGGATACGGCTGGTATGACTGGTCAATCCCTCCGAACCTGAACTCCACCACGTGCAAGATCAAGGTACGGTGGACCAGCGGTCCGATCAAACCATATGATTTGTACGACGAGGATATTTCGGAGAGCAATTTCACAGTGATGCCCGGTGTCCATATCACATTCACAGAGATGCCTACCCTGATCAGTTTCGGAAGATACTACCTCACAACCTACGACCTCTATGATCCCGGCGATATGGTCGGGGGGCTGAAGTTCACATGGAGATACAACAACGGGTCGGGCTACACCGGCTGGGAGGACCTTCCCGGAATGTTCGATTACTACAACAAGACCCGGGGATGGATATGGTGGTCCCCGTCCTATCAGGAAAGTGCCACATGTCAGATGAGGGTCGAAGCGCTTGCTCCTGACAGGACAACGGTCCTTGGAAGTGATACGTCGAATTACTTCGACATGATATCCCCCTCCGTGACATTGATACAGCCTGATGGGGGCGTCACCCTTGTCTCGGGGTCCACATACACGATCAAATGGCACACGTCCGCAGATCCGGAGGAGGTGATCCACAGCGTATGGATCAGGTATTCCACAAACGGGGGCGCCTACTGGAATTCCCTCGGGTACACGGATAACGATTTCGAGCATGACTGGACCGTGCCCGCTACAGCAACGACCCAGCTTGTGGTCCAGGTGATATCACTTTACAGTGAGTGGTATAGTTACGCCAACGACACCAGCTCATCCTACAACACGATCATCACCAGCAGCTCCACACCTTCCGTTACCCTCATCGATCCGAACCCCCCTGTTGACGGAGGGGTGATCATCGGCGCGGGAGAACAATATGATATAAAATGGTCGCTGACAGGAGCATCGAACATCGATCAGCTCAAGATATACTATTCTGTGAACAACGGCTCCAGCTACGCGCTCATCAGAACATTGTCTGTGAAATTGATATCACCTTACACATGGACCGCCCCGGCCGTGGACACGTACGAGGCAAAGGTCAAGCTGGAGATCGTTCCACGCGCCGGACCAACGAAATCCGTGGAATCGAACCACCCCTTCTACATATTCGATACCATAGAGTTCAACCGGCCTCCAGTCGCCTTCGTGGGGCCCGACCAATCGGTCTTGGAAGGAGATACCGTGACCCTGGATGGTTCAGGATCATATGATCCGGACGGGGACCTGATGACATACACATGGACCAAGATATCACCGATCGACAGAGTAGTCATGCTCGCGGGAGCCGCCACATCAATGCCGACGTTCACCGTGGACCTTGAACACTACCCTGTGACCTTCGTTTTCGAACTTGAGGTCTCCGATGGCAATACCCATGAAGGGGCCCTCCTCTACAATGTGGACAGGGTATCGATCAGCGTTACTCCAAGAGGTCCTGATATCGTGTCCTTCAGCCCCGATACGGGCTGGAAGGGGACAGATCTAACGATCCGTGGAAATGACCTGATGGGTGCCGAGGTCCTGATAGGTACGGAGGTGATGGCCACGATCCCTACATCACCCTCGGTTGATCATCCGAACCCCGATCAGGTGTACACCTTCACCATCAACAGAGAGCTGCCAACCGGGGCCTTCGATATCACGGTGAGGACCTTGATAGGCGAGGATACATCCGAAGACCAGATAGAGATGTATCCGGAACCCGTCTGGCAATACGATAACGGCATCGGATTCAGCAACGATCACACGGACCACTACAGCTATCCATGGAATACGGGTGGCTCGGGAGTATACCGAGATGTGTTCGGGAACCAGATATACCTGAATATATGGGTATGCCTCGGCTTACCGTATTGGACTCCCTGGAGTGGATGGGGATGCGTTGGATATGAGATCGAAGAGCCTTTCGCACCCGATCCGCTTGCCGCCATACTGTATGCAGCTGCATTCGATGATATCGGGGCGGACGGGGAATGTTTCGGAATGAGCACGTCTGTCCTTGAATATTACCACGGCAGGATAGATAAGGATGATTTCGGTCAGACCGTGGATGACTGGGATGAGCTTGAAAGGGAAGGAGATTTCCTGCGCCACATCAGGATGAGGCAGGGTTCCCAGATCAGTGCCGAGATCCTGCATGACTACCTTGGGACATTGATCAATGGACTGATACCTTCATCCGAATATTCTGGAATGGGAGTATTGATCAATACTGTAAAACACTCCATCGATACGGGCGAACTCGGCATAATGTCCATCATCGACGGCGGGGGTCATGCGGTCGTTCCCTACGCCTACGAGGACAGGGACGGGAAGACCTACTTCTACGTCTATGATTCGAACAGGGAGGGTTTCACCGATCCCGAAAGTGCGAACGACTGGGCCCAGGACGCATCAGATCCGTACGATAACCCTCCAGCCGTTGTGATCGATAGGTCCGGTATATATTGGGATTGGTCATTTGAATGGCCTGACGGCAGCACATGGGGTGGTAATCTAGGAATTGGTTTCGTTCCCTATTCCACGGTCGTCGGTGACAGGACCATTCCGACCTCGATAACCGGTATCCTGAACCTGCTTGTCGGATCAGCATCCATGTCCATCAAGGATGATGGAGGCAACATATCCGGCGTCGGAGAGGACGGATCTATCCTCTGGGGAATACCAGATGCTTCACCGCTTCCGTTCTATGGTGGGGCAGGGGACAGGCCTGATTCCTTCTTCCTCCCTGTCGGGAATTACTCGACCCATATCTCGGGCGATGAGGATGGGACCTACAACTGGTCGATGATGAACAATGGTTCATCTGCATTCCTGATCGAAAATGCAGAGATCGATGCAGATTCCAATGACACCGTCGAGATAACCTACAGTGATGGGAACCCTTACACCGGTGAGATGATATATTCCTCGGCTGACGACAGCAAGGAATATGATTCAGGCATGGTCCATAATTACGGTCCTAGGTATCGGACCTTCAAGGTGAAAGGCGCCGAGCTCAATGACGACGGGGAACATGGGGATGGAATACACGTCCTCAGGGCCACCGATGATTATTCGGGATTGATCTTCGAGAACCGCGGCGGGGGTCCCACGACCTTCGATGTGGAATTTACGACCAACGTGATGCCCGAGGACATATGGAACGGGACAGATAGGCCAGGGGCCGGATATCTTCCCTCTGCATTAAGGACCGGCATAACGGTGGAGCCCGGAGAGACCGTTGTCATCAAACCTCTGAACTGGTTGAACCTCAATGATACCCTGGTAATCATAGAAGGAGAAACTGTTCCGGACCCGCCAACACTTTTATCGCCCGAAGAGATTGGAGGAGAGGTGAACCTGGAATGGAACGCTCCCGGTTTCAACGGAGGATGGCCCATCCTGGAATACAACATTTACAGGGGCCCGTCGGAGGATAACCTCACTCTTCTTGCAGCAGTGGAGGGTACCTCTTTCATCGATGATACCGCAGAAAGGGGCATCACATATTTCTACTCCGTCAGCGCGGCAAATGCCCTGGGAGAAGGAGACATATCGGCTGTCCTGTCCATTTCAATACCGGAATTGACCGGGCCCTCTTCCCCACTGGACCTACTGTTATCCGAGGTCGATGAAGGTGTTAGACTTTCATGGCAGGAAACGCTGGATGATGGAGGGAGCCTGATAACGGGCTATGTTGTGATGAGGGGGGCAGAAAGCGGGAACCTCTCCATTCTGGCAGAGCTCGGAACAGAGGTCGAATACATCGATACGGATGTTGAACCCGGGACGACATACTATTACACGGTTTACGCTGTGAATGCCATCGGGCCGGGTACCAGCACATCGGAGGTCACCATAACCACTGCAGAAGAGACCCCGGAACCGGATGGTGATGATGATGAAAAAAACTCATACCCATGGCTGATCATTATCGCACTGGTGATAGTTGCAATACTGATATTGGCGGCAATGCTGTTGGCTAGAAGAGGATCGGAGGAGGATCTTGAAGAGTAGGGCCAGGAACGGGTAATGGAGGAGTGATCACTCCTTCAACCTGTCAAGAAGCACCTGATCTTCAATCCATCTCTCCCGTTAAAAAATCAGATTTCCTATGAGGATACAGATGATCAGGGAGGTCGATCCCACGACGTCCATACAGGCCGTCAGAAGCGGGATGACCACATTGTCCGGATCGAGGCCAAGCTTGAAGGAGACGTAGGCCGTGTAGTATGCGATCAACGATGAGATCAGGGTGATGGCCGTGGCCCCCATCATCATGATCAGCAGCAGCTTCGGGTAGAATACCGTGCCCAATCCCGAGATCCACCCCAGGCCGGAGACGACCAGTGACATTACGAAGAATACCGTCAAGGATATCAGGAGGAGGGAGACCGTGGATCTGATCATGAGGCGATTGGGCTCAAGCGTGATCCGGTCCTGGCCCAGATATGCCGAGGAGGTCAATCTGGATCCCAGTATGGAACCAATGGACCCTCCCTGAGCGTTGAAGGCGGGGATCAACATCAGGAATATTGCCCCCTGAAAGAATATATCGAAGTTGGCCTGAAGCATGATGCCCGATATGCTCGAAAGGAGAATGGCAAGCACCGCGAACGGAAGGGACCCCCTGAGCACCTTCCTTACCTCGATATATCGGAGGAAGAGCATCATCGACAATATGATCAAGATGATGACCAGGCTGATAACTACAAAAAGAACCACGAGAAGATGGGGGATGTTCAGGACGATAAAGGCCATGA
The DNA here is from genome assembly GCA_965373055.1 of uncultured Thermoplasmata archaeon. GTDB lineage: Archaea > Thermoplasmatota > Penumbrarchaeia > Penumbrarchaeales > Penumbrarchaeaceae > JAGLEG01. Next base: position 3,230 of record CBDVER010000016.1, on the reverse strand, counting down.
TGAACATGACCGGGATGGTCGTTATATCCCCGGTGGTCGCGATTATCGGTGCCGAGATATTGTCCGGATCGTATCCTCGTCGGAATGAGATCAGGGTGACGCCGATCGTGATCGCGAACATCAGGATCCCTGATATCACCCCTGCCGATATGGAGATGAACAGAAGTGTGGATATCGGGGCGATCTCTATCGAGAACAGGCCTGAAAACACGATGCCTGCAACGGGGATCAGGGCCGACAGGAGCATCAGCTGTACCGCAGTTGAGAACAGTTGTGTGGAGAGCTCCCTGTTGTTCCTCATTGTGGGCTCTATCTGCCCCAGGTGGAGGCGCGACCCGATCCTTGCCGCCAGTGCCCCGAAGGTGTTGCCCCTTATTCCGATCGTAGGGGGCAGAAGTATTATCAGGCCGGGGATCAGGACCATGTACTCCTCGAAGGTGCCCATTATGAGGCCGGGAAATAGATCGGCCATGCCTGAAAAAAGTAGGATCAACGAGGACTGCCTCAGTATCTGCATTTCAGGTTTTAAGAAACGTCGCCCCCATCTAGCCGCCGAACGGAACATAGCCCTGGCTGGGTAACTGGTGCCATCTCTCCTCTGGCCCGCTCCCTCTATACTCAAGGCTGGTTCCTCCTACGGCAGTCAAACGTTCGTGAGGTTCGTCTTCATCGATCATTTCTTATCTACCCTGTTCTACGAGCTTATCGTGGAACAGCGACTACACAGTAGTGGTCTTATTTATGATTTACTCAGTTTGATATTAAGGGATCTTCATCTATCAACACGGGCCCCTATTTTAGGTTGTTAACTTTCGGTTGAGATAATTTTATATAGAAGGAGAAAAGAACGAAATGTTTTTATAGAAGTTAGATATAACTGGAGAATTCAGTATCATTTAATAAAAAAATGAGGTGATTTTGTATGATGGGAGGAACCCCGATATTTGTGTTAAAGGAAGGAACGGAAAGGGAGTCCGGCAAGGGCGCCCAGATCAAGAACATCGCAGCTGCCAAGGCGATCGCCGATGCTGTGAGGACCACCCTCGGCCCCAAGGGCATGGACAAGATGCTCGTGGACTCCATGGGAGATGTCATCATCACCAACGACGGTGTGACGATCCTCAAGGAGGTAGATGTCGAGCACCCCGCCGCCAAGATGGTGATCGAGGTGGCAAAGACCCAGGACGAGCAGTGCGGGGACGGGACCACAACGGCTGTGATCTTCGCCGGCGAGCTCCTCAAGCTCTCCGAGACGCTGATCGAGAAGAACGTCCACCCCACCCTCATAACCGAGGGATACAGGCTGGCGGCCGACAAGGCAGTGAATGTCCTCAAGGATATGTCCCTCAAAGTGGGGATAGACGACGATGAGAACCTCAAGAACATAGCCCTGACATCGATGACAGGGAAAGCCGCAGGAGATATGAAGGAGATACTTGCAGACATCGTCGTAAGGGCCGTCAAGGCCATTGCCGAGAAGAAGGGCGAGGGATACAAGGTGGACATCGACAACATCAAAGTGGAGAAGAAGCAGGGCGAGTCCGTGAAGGACACCACACTGATCGAGGGCATCCTCGTGGACAAGGAGAGGGTGCATCAGAACATGCCCAAGTCCATAGAGTCGCCCAAGATCGCACTGATCAACGCCGCCTTCGAGGTGAAGAAAACAGAGGTGGATGCCAAGATCCAGATCACCGACCCCTCCCAGTTCCAGAAGTTCCTGGAGAACGAGGAGAACATCCTCAGGGCAATGGCCGAGAAGGTCTCGAACGCAGGTGTCGATGTCGTCTTCTGTCAGAAGGGCATAGATGACCTCGCACAGCACTTCCTCGCCAAGAAGGGCATATACGCCGTGAGAAGGGTGAAGAAGTCCGACATGGAGAAGCTCGCAAAGGCGACCAGCGCCAAGATCATCTCAAACCTGGATGACCTCTCGGCAGAGGATCTGGGAAGCGCGGGAAAGGTGGAGGAGGAGAAGATAGGCGGGGACGACATGACCTTCGTCACCGGCTGCTCCAATGCAAAGGCGGTCTCCATTCTTATCAGGGGGGCGTCCGAGCACGTCATCGACGAGGTCGAGAGGGGAGTACACGACGCGCTATCCACCGTGGGAGTCGCCATCGAGGATGGGCTCATGACCGCGGGCGGCGGCGCTGCATCCATCGAGATCGCAAGGGAGCTCCGCACCTATGCCATTCAGGTCGGCGGCAGGGAACAGTTCGCCATCGAGGCGTTCGCCTCAGCCCTTGAGGTCGTTCCAAGGACCCTCGCGGAGAACGCAGGCCTTGACCCGATCAACACGATCATCGATATCAACCAGGCCCACGCCGAGGGTAAGAAATTCCACGGCATCAACGTTTATACCGGGGTCGTGGAGGACATGAGGGCGCTCAACGTCCTTGAGCCTCTCAGGGTCGGCACGCAGGCCATCCAGGCCGCGACCGAGACCGCGAACCTCATCCTGAGGATAGATGACATCATCAAATCCAAGGGCGGAGGCGGCGCACCCGGCGGCATGCCTCCGGGCGGAATGCCCCCCGGTATGGGCGGCATGGGCGGAATGGATTACTGATATCCGTTCAAATATGGAATTTCGGGGGGCTTTGGCCCCCCTTTTTTTATTTTATATTTTAACAATACATTGGCCAAAATAAAAACCCAACACAATAGGACACAATAGCTTTTCACTATTGTGCGGGGCTATGAAAATTTATTGTTTTATCATCGTTGTATTTTTCATACCATCGGAAAAATCAGAGATTTTTCCTGGGTATGAATGTTAAAGAGTTCGGCTTGATCGAAACTTAACATTCAATTTCAACATTACTGAGATACAACAGAAAGAAACAAAGATTATTTCTGCTGTGTTGCATAATTATTTTTCTTTAAATACCTCATGGAATCTTACAACCCAACCGTTTTTCTATGAGGTTCCCATACCTCTTTGAGGAATCAACATGTACGACCCCAGAATGAAAAAACTTGCAGATGTTCTGATCAACTATTCGGTCAAGCTCCAGAAGGGGGAGACCATCTACATCGAGACCTTCGACATACCCACCGAGATGGTGGAGATCCTCGTGGACAAGGTCTACGAGGTGGGAGGGATACCACTCGTCTCACAGAAGTTCGCCAAGGTGCTGAGAAAGCTCTACATGGGGTGCGATGAGGCCACGATGAAGGCCATAGGCGACGTGGAGATGAACAAGATGAAGAAGGCGGATGCCTAC
>CBDVER010000015.1:0-12505 GCA_965373055.1 uncultured Thermoplasmata archaeon | reverse complement strand
TATTTGCCCTGATCTTGACCCTCTTTCCAAGCCTCACCCTGTCGGTTATCACCACCCCCTCCTCTATCGTTCCGTCCGTGGACCTCGCTATCGAGCCCAGCGCGTACTCATTGAGCGCAAGAAGGTCCCATGGATATACCGCGTCCAGCCAGCTCTGGGTTATCCTCACCTTCACGATCTTCACCCGGTTCACGAGGCAGGAGGTGAGGGTCGTCCTCTCACCTGCCCCCTTGGATTCTATCAGGGGGAAGATGGTGTCGTCGAGAAGATAGGTGCCCGTGTTGATGAGCCCGGTCAGGTTGGGGTCCCTGTAATCCCACAGCGCCAGGGCAAGGAGGGAGGGTGCGCCGCTGCTGACCAGGTCCTCCGTGAGCTTGGGCTTCTCCTTGATATCCACCAGGGTATCCCCTTTTACGGTGACCATCCCATATTTCGTATTGGTCGATGCCTGAGAAAGGAGCATACCCCAGTGCTTTGTGCCAATGGAGAGCAGATCCCCTATCGCTTTGGGGTCCAGCAGGCTGTCTCCAGGAACGAGAAGGAACCTTCCCTTCACCCTCTCCCGGGCCTGGACCAGGGCATGGGCGGTGCCCAGCTGGAACTTCTGTTCCACATATTCAATATTCACACCCTGGGCCTTCCCGTCGCCCAGATAGTTCATCACCTTCTCCTTCTGATGGCCAACAACGACGATGATATCCCTGATGTCGTTCGAGGCGAGGGCGTCGATAACGTAACCAAGGATCGGCCTGTTCGCCACCGATATCATGCCCTTGCTCATGCTCTTCGTCAGGGGCCGGAGGCGCTTTCCCTCCCCGGCCGCAAGCACAACTGCCTTCATGGTCGGTAACCTCCTTCTTGTACACAACATATGGAATGATATACATACATTTCCTTCGTTTGCGCGGAGATCCGCCGATCTTCGGATCATAGTGTATCGTCGATGATCCTGGCTATCTCCTTCTCAACCTCTTTCTGGACCTCTTCCTGAAGGTCCTTGGGGGCGATCCTCAAACCAAGCCTCACGCTGGCCTTGGCTATCCGGGCTGCGGCCAGGGTCTGCCGGATCTTCGATTCGTAATAGAGCGCCACCGCATCCTTGAACTCCCTCTTCAACTCCGGATCCTCCTCCAGGGAGGCCCTCACCTTATCCTTGATCTCTTCCTTGATCATCTCCCTCGCTACCTCGATCAGCAGATCCTCGCCGCCCAATATCTCCTCGAGAGAGGAGGAGAACAGCTTTGCGATATTTTCGTCCCCCGACATATCGATCACGGAGAAGAAAAAGCCCATTCACGATTATAAAGTATTCCCCGGGGCGGGACGGGCCGATCCAGAGGCAGAAGGCCCCCCTGTTGATATATCTATTACCGGACCGCCCAATACTACATCTAAAGGGACTTCACGATATCGTAGGCTTCCTTACCGCTGAAATAACCGTTGAGGGTATTCATGACGGCGCCCATCAAGGGGCCTTCTCGTCCGGCCTTGAACATCTCCACCAGGTCGGCATTCTTCCTGGCGATCCCCTGGATGGTCTTCTCCGCCCTCTTCTGGGTGATCGGGCGGATATGGAGTTTCTCTATGGCCCTCACGGGGCCCAGCGATTCCCTGCCCATCAGCTCAAGGACCCTGGAAACAGCATCCTTGAATATCACTCCCCTGGAGACCTCTTTGAACAGGAAAACCACGTTTTGTCCGGGTATGCCCTTCATGTCTATGCCTTTCCTGGAGAGATGACGATAGGTCTCCACCAGGGTGAACGCGACCAACCTGGGGTCCGCCCCCCCGGCAACGGCCTGTTTGTATATCGGGAGCTCCTGCGACACGACCAGTTTGGATATGACGTGGTCGGGGATGGATGCTTTCCTCATCTCCTCCCATACCTCCCACCATGGCTGCGGAAGCTGGGCATCCACACGCTCCATCAGCTCGGATGTGATGACAATGGGGGGCCGGTCCGTGTCCGGATACATACGGTCCGGGCCCGGCAGTATCCTCTCGAACGAGGTGGTGTGATCGGAGATGCGCTGTCTTGTCTCGTTGGGGACGCCCAGAAACGCCTCCCTTGCCCGCAGGTATATCTCCTGACAGGCGGTCTCCATGTCCTCCTTAGGCCCCCATACGAGTACAAAGGCGTCGTCCTTCTTCGCCCCCAGGTCCTTGCCCACCGCCTCGATATCCTCCTCTGTTATCCCGCGGGCGGGCTCATCATCTGATGAGAAGAGGTTCGGGAGGCGGTCCACGCAGGCGATGACCCTGACCCTTCCCGACAGCTCATCCAGGAACCTCTGATCGTAATGTGTGGTGTGGGAGATCAATCCCTTGAAGCCGGGGATGAGGACAGCATACACCTTGTGCCCCGACCTCTTCTTCACCTTTCCCTCGAACCAGTTGGAGAACAGGTCCACCTTCCTGCCTGCAAATATCGAGGTGACATCACGGCGGACCATCGTCCCGAACTCCTCCACGTCCATCTCATCTTGTGAGAGGCCACGTTTCCTGAGCTCGGCCTTGATCTTGAGCAGATTGTGCTGTCTGATGGCCTCTCCCGCCGTGATCGTGGGGATCATCTTCAGGGATGGCACCCCCTTGATCTCGACCCTCTGGCCTCCCTCCACCGATACGTTCACATCCTGCCTCGTGGCCCCGCTTCCCCTTCGGACCAGGGAGGTCGACCTCATGAGCCAACCCAGCCTCTTGGCCATCTCACCGGCCTCGGTGGGGTTCTTCGCATCCGGCTCGGTCACCACTTCCACCAGCGGGATGGAGAGGCGGTCGGTCCTGAAGGTTATCTCGTGGCCCTCGTCCTTTATCTCCCTGCAGGCGTCCTCCTCAATGGATATCTGTCTGATATTGATATCCTTCCCCTTCTTCCAGGGCACCCTGCCCTTGAGGGAGATGATCGCCGTCCTCTGAAATCCCGTGGGGATCGTGCCGTCCAGATACTGTTTCCTTGATACGTGGACCTCGTCCACCAGGTGGCAGCTCATAGACCTGGCAATGATCAGTGAGATCTCAAGGGCCTTCTCGTCCATCTCGAAGGGGGGGGTGTCATCGATCTCGTAAGTACAGTTCGTATCACCGTAAAATTCGTATGTGATGTTCTTTTTCGTCTTGAACTCCATGAGGGCGGTACCATCATATGTTCCCATCTCGGAAAGGGTCGGCCTCATGTGCCTGAGGATCGTATAGTGCGGTGGATCGTTACGGTAGACCGGTGGACACCTGCAAAACAGCTTCCTGTCGGTCTGAAGCTGCTGATGGATCTCCAATCCGCACTTGAAACCCAGTTTCTCGAAATCCTTGTCCTGCATTTTCTCACACAACCCTGGCATGAATGATGGGGGATAAAAGGGGAAAAAGGCGCGGATATAATAACTTGATGGTGAAGCTGGAACCCCCCCGATCCATCACCGTACAACGGTTGAATATGGATCTGCTGTTTTGGGGATAACCCGGTTTTAAAAATCCAATACCTGTTTCTATCGTGCGCGAAAACACAAAATCATTAAATATCCAGGCACCTCTTGAGAGTTCAGCTCTATTGGAGTAATATACTAGGTAGGAGGGCAATTCATGAAAGGACCCGAAAGGTTGATCTCGATTTTTATAGTACTGCTAATGGTCATCGGCACGATGGCCATCATTGGTTTCGCTGGCCAGATCCCATCGGCCGACGCATCATCAAGGGGGCCGACAAGGGGCCTGTACGGCATGTCCGAGACATACAACATCTCGTTCAACAAGCCGACGTTCTACACCGATTCCGATCCCAATTACTCGGCCAACGTCTTGGATAACAATACGTGGGATGATATCGCAATCGTGGTGATGATCCAGGACAAGCACAAGACGCTGGTCAGGGAGAACAACGATCCTGCGGGAGCACAGGTAAGCTGTGCCGATATCTACCAGGCGGCCTTCGTTCCCCTGAACGGGACCGATGTGGATACGGGAACCCAGCAGAGGGTGATGATAGAGGACTTCACCGCGACCTGGTGCGGCTACTGCACCGCCATTGTCGGAGCGATGAACAGGCTGGACATGGATGATAACTATTTCCCCGACAAATACATCGGCATCGAGTGGCACAGCGGCGGCGGGACCTACGGGACCGGTACGCCCCTTTCCTCGGCAACGTCGAGGAGGAGCTACTACAACTTCGGCGGCGGGATACCAAGATATGTCATAGATGGAATGGTCCCCTATGTGGGTGGATCTACCAGCCCGAATAACTCTGCAATAGACTCAAGGCTCAAGGGCGACATCGCCACAAGGGGCGCATCTGCCTCCCCGATCAGTATCGAGGCCTTCGGAGGCCACACAAGCACGAAGGCGTGGGTCAACTTCACCATCACGGTGGAGGACTCATCCTTCGACAACGCGCTTGTCGATGCCCAGATCGCCCTGGTCCAGGACGCATATCCGAGAAGGCACGGCACCAACAACAAAGCATATCTGGGCTGGATAGGCCAGGCCATCACAACACAGCGGGTGTTCGACATCGACGGCGAGATACCGGTGATAACGATCAACAACCCCTCGGATAACGATGTCCTTTCCGGCACAGAGATCGTCTCCTGGAGCGTCGTGGACCCGGATGCGGCAGCATCACACATCAAGGTGGACGTCAAGTACAGGCCCGTTGGAGGAGATTGGACAAGCCTGGCAGCAGGCAAGGGCGCTGTCAGCTCCGTGGAGTGGAAAACGGCCATTAAGACATCGGGCGATTACGACACCCCGGATGGCGACTACGAGATCAGGATAAGCGCACTTGATTACTGGGGGGACACCGCCTCAAAGGTGATACCTGTCAGCATACTCAACCCCGACGCCCCGGAGTTCCTCTTCAACAACGACCTGATGGAGAATAACATAGGCGGGGATGACGTGCAGGGTGTCCTCGATATCATATGGGTGGCCTCGGACGACGAGGACGGGGACGAAGTCTCCGTGGACCTGTTCTACAGCCGCGTCGGGGATGGCGTATACACGACCATCGCCGAGGACCTCGAGAACACGGGAATATACTCATGGGATACCATGGAACCGAGGGTCCCGGACAACACGAAATACATCATCAAGGCCGTGGCCACGGACCTGGATGACACCTCCGTGGAGGCCCTTACCTCGTTCACATTCAGCATCGATAACCCCGACCCCCCGGTGGCCGAACTTCTCAAGCCAACCGCCGGGGAGGAGGTCTCGGGCATCACCACCATCAGGTGGGCGATATCCGACCCGGAGGTCCAATATGGAGATGTTAAGGTTACCCTCAGCCTTTCCAACAACGGTGGAGATACGTACGACATCCCGCTGATCACCGGCACCTACAACAACGCGGCCCAGAGCTACTCCCTCGACACGACCACCTACGAGGACGGCGGCGGCTACAGGCTCTGGCTCGTGGCCGAGGACCCCACGGCGCTCACCGCGGAGGCCTTCTCGGGAACCTTTTCGATATACAATAACGACAATCCCCATGGAACGATAAGGTCGCCAACAGAGGAGGACGAGGTTGGAGGAGAGGTGGAGATCATCTGGTCCTCGGGAGATGAGGAAGATGATATCGACGCCCTGACGGTAACCCTCCAATACAAACTGGCAGGCTCTTACTGGCAGTACCTGCTCAAGGACGAGCCGAACACCGGCTCGTTCACGTGGGACTCCACGATGTTGGACGATGGCATATATTCCCTGAAGCTCGTCCTGACGGATACGAGGGAGGCCACCTCGGCAGAATCGCTTATCTACGTCACGGTCTACAACCCTGATGCCCCCATACTCTCCAATGAGCAGGGGCCATCGGGGGAGATCAGGGGATACGCGTCGTTCAGCTGGTTTGCAGAGGATCCCGATCCGAACGAGGATGAGCTGCTCATGGTGTGGATCTACTACGCACCCGTAGGGGGTGAATTTGACCTGGTGGAAGGGGGCATCCCAAACACCGGATCATACAGAATGGACATGACCGATATGCCCGATGGAGAGTACTCCGTCAGGATCGAGGTCTACGACCGGACCGAGGCGAACCTAAGCGCATTCCACGTGTTCGAGAACCTGATCCTGAACAATCCGGATGCCCCCACGGTCGACTTCCTGTCCGTGCCCGCGGCAGGGTCCAACAACACGGGGGACATAACCATCTCCTGGGAAGGCTCTGACCAGGATGGCGATCAGATCACCTACAAGCTGATGTACAGCCTTGATGGGGCGAACTGGAAGCTGGCCCCCAGTGCCTCGGGCCTTGTCGATACCACCTTCGTATGGAACACATCCAGCATGGAAACAGGAGACTACAGGCTGAAGGTCATCGCCACCGAGTCCACCACCTCCGGATTGACAGATGAGAGGGAGATCGACGCCTTCCACATCTACGTGCCCCCTGCGGATGATGGAGGGGAGCCCACCGGGGGCGAGCCTATCGAGCCCGCAGACACCAATGAGGACAACAGCAATACCGCGCTGATAGTCGTGGTCCTTCTGGTCCTGCTGCTTCTGATCGCGGTGATGGGACTGCTAGGCATTCTTGTCATCAAGAAGAGAAGGGAGGCGGCAGCCGTGCCCCCTGGTGGGCTCATGCCCCCACCGGGCCTGCCGCCACAGCAGATGCAGCAGCTTCCCGGAGCGGTCACAGCCGGCGAACTTCCATCCGCCCCTCAGGAGCAGCTTCCTCCAGCCCAGCTGGAAGCGCCTCCGGTCCAGGAGGATACACCGCCTATGCTCCAGGAGGAGGTAGTGCCGGAGACCACTGCCCCGGAGCAGGCTCCCGATGCAACACAGGAGATCCCCGTGCCCGAGCAGGCACCTGCACCAGTGCAGCAACCTGTAAACCCCCCTGTGCCTGTGGAACAGCCCCCACAGCAGTAAAAAAATAGTGGATGACAACGGGGTGGGCAACATTGCCCACCCCTTTTTTTTTAATTTACTGAGAACCTCGCCTTCAGTATCCTGTAGATAATAGGGGTCAGAAGTATCGTCATCAGGGTCACCACGGTCAGTATGGTGAACTGGGATGCGTTCAGGAAACCCTCATCCGTACTCGACCTTATCAGGATAAGCTCGAGGGCCCCTCTTCCCCCCATAGCAGCGCCGATCAACATGGCCTCCTTCGGCATTATACCCTTGATGCGGGCCCCAAAGCCGCATCCCACCACCTTGCCCATCAACGCGAAGAAGGTGAATATCAGGACCCCGAACAACAGGACCCCGATCTCGCTCACCCCCTGATCGCTCAATGCGCCCCCCAGCATGATCCCGATGAAGCCGAAGAACAGTGGAGAGAAGAGGGAGACCACCATCGAGTTCAGGGTCTCCTTGAACTTCATCAGCGAGACACCGCGTGTCAGCATGGGGTCCGGGGAGATCCCCCAGCGCGATATCAGGAGGCCGGCGATGTAGACCCCTATAACCTCATGCAGGCCGACCCACTTCGCCAGGATCCCGAGGCCGAATGCAAATATGAAACCAATGGAGAGAAGGAGCGTGAAACCCTTTCTTGAGAAACGGTCGAGTACCTTCCCCACGACGAATGAGAGCACATACGAGGTGACCAGCAGGAAGGCTATCACCTTGACCGATGTGAAGCCCAGATCTATTGCAACTGCGACTGCGTCGCTGGTCCCGCCCAACATACTCTCCGGCAGTGGAGAGGAGTGCTTCGTGAAGGATAGTACAACGCCCAGAACGAATACCGCAAGTATATCATCCACGAAGCTCGCCCCGATCACTATCGACCTGAGCCTCTCGTTCCTGCTGTCCTTGAGCATCACCGCGCAGACCTCTATGGCGGAGTTGGACAGTATGGCCGCCAGCAGCATGGACGCTTCCAATGAGAAATGGAAGCCCCAATAGGAGAGGACGAAGATCAGGGCGAAGGAGACCACGACCCCCATCGTCCCGACGACCAGGGATGTCATCCGGTACCTCTTGAACGATGCGAAATCGGTAAATACCCCGGATTGGAACATGATGACTATTATGGCGAAGGATACGAACACGGAGAGATCTCCGTCGCTGGAAAGAAGGTTGAGTATCAACGGGGAGAGGAGCAGTCCCCCCATCACATTACCAACTATCGGGGATATGCCGTACCTCTCGAATATCAGGCCGAGCATCCGGCACAGGACCAGAAGTATCAGAAGGGCCAGAAGGATGTCCGAGATAGGCGAGAACAGAGCCAATTAGAAGCTACCCTCCCTGATCAGTTGAGATCCTCCTTGAGAATGATCTTTCCGTTCTGGAATATCCTGATGGTACCAGAAGATGATAGTGCGAATGAGACACAGTCGGTGGAATATGTGATGGATGCTGCGGCAAGATGTCTTCCTCCCAGGCCGCCCATTGTCTGGACCTGTGGGTCCACGTGTAGATACCTCCCAGCGGCGATGATAAGGCCCCGTGAATCCAGGATGAAGGCCCCGTCAAGCTGTGCGAACTCCTTGACCGACTCCCAGTTGTCCTTGACCGTGATCGATCTGATGGAATTATCCTGTCCATGGTATGGGTTTATCACCAGGGGTTTGGACTGCTCCATCACCTTATCCACATCCCCGACGATGAACAACGATCCGTGATGGTTTCCCTCCCTCCCCTCCCGGTTGATCTCGAACAGGATCTTGAGCAGGGCCTCCATCACCTCCTTGTCCACCTTGTCCTGGAGGTCGGTCATCACGCGGTAGAACGGCATGGCCGATGAGTTGAAATCAAGAAGGAACCTGAAGGGGTAGTCCGAGATCAGTAGAATGTCCATATCCTTCTCGATGTAGCCCCCGAGGAATATACGGAATATCAGCCTCTCTATGAAGTTCATGAAGTATATGGAGTTCTCCAGGTTCTTGTTGTAGGTATAGTATATGACCCCTTCCCTCACGTTCACGTCCTTTCCCTTGGAGGTCAGGACGATGTTCCTGTCAGAGCTGACCGTCTCCATGACGGAGATGATGAACTCAACGTCATCCGAGACGATGATGGACAGATCGTATTCCTTCTCATCATCGAACAGCAGGTCTGCAACGGGGAACATGGGATATCAGAGCACCATGAGATAATGACGATATAAAGGTTTCATAGTGGTCATGGCCCCAAGATCGGAAAATAAGCAACAATTAAGTCATAGGATATCATATCAAGTGCAGGTGATATCCCTTGTCAAACGACGATTTCAGGAACTTCCCTTTCATGGAAATGCCCCGGGGCATCCTTATCAAAAAAGGCGCCATCCACGAGGTGGGCAACGTTTGCAATAGATTCCATCTGAAGGGCAAGGGGCTGATCATATGCGACAGCAGGACCGAGGTGATCGCCGGCAGGGATGTCAAGAGGTCCCTGGAGGATGGAGGATTTCAAACCGAGATCATACAGATAAAAGGGGCCACCGACGATTCCGTCAAGGTGGTGGAGGGGAGGATAGTGGACAACGAGGAACACTTCGTCCTGGGAGTGGGAGGGGGAAGGCCCATAGACGTTGCCAAGTACGTTGCTACCCTGAAGGACCTGGAGTTCATCTCCGTGCCCACCGCCGCCTCTCACGACGGGATAGCGTCCTCGAGGGCCTCGATCGAGATGGACGGGCGGAAGAAATCGATAAAGGCCAAGGCCCCGTTGGGCGTTATCGCGGACATCCACGTGATCGCACAGGCCCCTTACCGGCTGCTGGCATCCGGGTCCGCGGATATAATATCCAACTACACCGCCGTCCTGGACTGGAAGCTCGCCCACAGGCTGAAGGGTGAGCCGTTCTCCGACTACGCTGCCGCCCTCTCCGAGATGACCGCGAAGCTTCTCATGGACCGGGCCAATGATATCAAGCCGGACCACGAGGAGTCCGTGAGGATCGTGCTCAAAGCCCTTGTGAGCTCATCCGTGGCGATGTCCATCGCGGGGTCCTCAAGGCCCGCAAGCGGGTCCGAACACATGTTCGCCCACGCTCTCGATGTTGTGGCGAAGACGCCCGCCCTCCACGGTGAGGAGACCGGCGTGGGGACCATCATGATGATGTATGTACACGGAGGGGACTGGAAGGGGATCAAGGATGCGCTGATGACGATAGGAGCCCCTCATGATGCGAAGGGATTGGGGGTCTCCGATGACGAGGTCATCGAGGCTCTGGTGCAGGCTCACCTCATAAGACCAGACAGATACACCATACTGGGAGATGGGCTTACCAGGGAGGCGGCGGTGAACGTCGCAAGGATCACGGGCGTCATTGAGTGATGTCAGGCGCCCTCGCAAGCTCCCCGTACAGTATCTTGAAAGGTATGATCCCCACGATCAACGAGGCTATCGCGAATGGCCAGAGATAGGGCGAGAACAAGTACAGGAAAGCGGCCATGTTGAAAAGGGCCAGGAGGGCAGTGCTCAGGGCCAGTCCGAACTTGGTCCTGTTCTGTAATTTATACCTGGCTATGATCAATCCGACCGTCCCCCTGATCATCGGGACGGCGAGGGCGAACAGGACCATGCCCAGGACCATGCTTGGCTGGATGCCCTCGCCCATGAAGTAGAACATCCTCCCGGCGATGAAGAGGATATAGGTGGACGCAGAACCCAGGCCGAAGGAGAAGCCGATGAAGATGATATCTGCCCTTTTCCTGAACTTCCTACGGTTCACGAAGATGTAATAGAGGAGGCACTCCCCCAGTGCGAGCAGTATCAAGGCGATGAGGGTTACCGCCGTGAGGCCGTAATTGTATAGGAATATCAGGTGCGTTACGACTATCGCGATCCCCGCGAAGAGGCCGATGATGAAGGAGATCATGGTATCCTTCTCGTTGAGCTTCCTCTCCAGCTTTGATACTGCGAGGTAGAGTATCCCGTAGGAAGGGATGATCCCGAGAAGGGAGGCGAAGAACATTGCCCACCGTTCGTCCATCATGGCCATGACCATAAATGTGTATTATATTTAAGTTGCGTTCTGTTCATCAGGATATATCACATCGACCTCTGATCCTGAAAACTCCACCATGGATCTGGATATAACGCCGTTCTTGACCAGCTTTTTGATGTTCTCCTCGTGCCCTCTCTTCTCAGGGTCGGTGATAGAAACATGGACCTTGAAATCCCGTAGCTTCATCCCCTCCTTCTCGCATTCAACATCGATCTCAATGCCCGACGAGTCCATTCCGAGATTGTTGAAGTACCTTGTGATCAAATTAGCTGAACAGCTGCCCATCGCCCACATGAGGACCTCGGACGGCAGGGGGGCTCGATCACCGCCTCCCATCGATTCGGGGACGTCTACGTCCATCTCGAAATCCCTGCACGTGGCGTGAAAGAGCATCTTCTCCTTTGGAACCACCTTTACATTAGGCATGCACCGTCATTGTCGCGAATGATATATCTGTTTACGCAAAAGGTTTATCACCGGAGAATGAGCTGGGCGGCCAATGAATAGAAAGTGGTCGATGTTCCCGCCGGTATTGATCGTGCTGCTTCTATCGCTGCCCATCGCTCTTTTCACGCAGTGGGAGGATTTCGAATACACCAGGGAGCTCGCACAGGATACCGTGAAGACCTCGGGCACATTCACGGGGATCTCCGACGACCGTGCGAATACCATCACCATCATACCCGGGGCGGTGGTGGAGAACACCATCCCGGATTACACTGAGAACGTGACGTTAACGAATTCGACGGGGGGTACGGAGGAGAGGACACAGACGACGGGAGGGGGGACGGTCATCGAAGGGTTGCTCAACGCGGCGCTGATGGTGGGCGTGGCGATAGGCTTCGCCTTCCTGATCTTTTTCCTTTTCAAGCTGAAGAAGAGGATAACCCTCAAGCTGTTCTTCGCGGTCGCTCTTGGCCTGTGTACGACGCTTGCGATAATATTGTATGGTTACTTCTTCACGCTCTTTCTGGAGGCGGGGCCGGGCATAGAGGTTCAGATGGGGGCCTTGTACCTTGTGATCCTGGTGCTTCTGGGGATAACGGGAGGGGTTTCGATCGTCTACAACATGGTGTGGAATTCCACCAACCCCAGAAAGAAGAACCCCGCCCTTATCGCCTTCTGCGTGATCCTCGGCCCCTTTCTTGCGATCGTCCTCCCGGTCTACGTGGTGGTGTTCCTGCTCATGGGCGTGGCCCTGTGGGACCTCTACGCTGCCAAGCGTGGGATCATAAAGGAGATGATCAACCTCTCCGACGAGCACAGGAAGGAGGAGAGGGCGGTGGAGCGAAAGAGGGCAAAGGATCAGAGGATCGCTCCTGCTGTGGAAAGAAAGGAGAGACGGCCCCTGATCAGGGTGGACAAGGGGGAGGACATCACCAGCTACGGGCTCTACGAGGGCAAACACTATTCACTTGGCATCGGGGACTTCATATTCTTCTCCATCATGGTATCCACCACCTTCACCTGGTTCATGATGAAGATGCCCTGGATGGGGTTCTACGTTCCCGCACTTGGCGAGGTCCTGATCGTTTTCCTCACGTTGATCATAATGGCGGTGATACTTCTTGGCCTGAAGCAGACGCTGGGGTTTGTGGATAAGGAGAGCATCAT
>CBDVER010000014.1:0-12761 GCA_965373055.1 uncultured Thermoplasmata archaeon | reverse complement strand
GATGAAAGCAGGGAGGCCGGCCCCCAGGACGGGCCCCTCCCGGGGGACTTCCTGGTCCCCTGGAAAGAGGGCGTCCAGAGGCTGAGGTTCTACCACCTCTACGGGCCGGGAGAACTGGAGAGCGAACTTGAAGAGGCCGGTTGGAAGCTTATCCGCTCGTACTTCGACGGGAGGAACCACTGGGCCGAGGCATGTAGATCATAACCTCAGGGGAGCCGATCTTCCAGACCGAATCGATCTATATCAACAGCAGGAATATCCTTGCTGGAATGAACGCGTAATTATTACGAGACTCCAATATATCCTTGGTTACCACTATGCCCCTTTTAAAATTGTATATGCCTCTGAGGTCCGACCCCCGAATCTGTTTGGTGAATTTAACTTCCAATGGTTGAAGGTCACCATCATTCATCATGATGAAATCCACCTCCCTCTCGGCTCCCTTTTTCCTCCAGAACAGGACCCGTTCATGATGTGAGAACAGGTCCGATGGGGCCCTGTTGTAAGCCATTCTTATCAGATGATTGGAGATGACCATCTCCACAAGTCTCCCCTTGATCTCGGGATCCGATAGGTGGTCGATCGAGGACTGGAACATATCCACTTTTCCGAATGTCCACCCCCTGAGGGCGTGATATATGAATGGGTCCGATAGATATACCTTCTTCTCGCTTCTGGTTTTTATCCTTAACCTGTCCAGCTCAAGCTGATAAAATGTGTTTAAAACAAAAGAGTTCTCCAGTGCATCCAGGTATTTCAGGACCGTGTTGTGTGAGCCTATCTCATTATCTTTCGATATCGAGTTTAGGGATATCCTTGTGGTCATCTTCTCTACCAACGAACGTATGACCTGTTTTGCTATCCGTTCCGACATCCCCCATCTTGCCAGATCACCCATCAGGGACCTGACATAGATGCCGTAGATATCGTTTGAAATGCGACCCGCTTCCCTGAGATGATTGATCGGTCTGGGAATCCCTCCTGTCAATAGATAATCATCGAGCAATCTTTCCAGCTCTCTGGAATATAATGTAGGGCTTCTCTCGAGGATCGGATCTATCTCTCCATTGAAGAGGCCCTTGACGATGGAATTCCTTCTCTCTCTTTTAATACTCAGGACCTCCGAGAGGCCCTTTGCCATTCTTCTGTTCAGGGTCTCGACATATTCCGAGAATTTCATCGGAACGAGGATCTTATTCAATACATGCCCTTTCCCCTCGCCTCTTCTACCGGGTAATCTCTCTATCGAATACCTGAGGTCAATGGAGTGAGAGCCCGTCAGAATAAACGTCTTCCCTTCTTTCCCCCCCGTATCACAGATATGTTTGATCGCCCTCTCCCAACCCTTGACGTTTGTGATCTCATCGATGAATATGAACCTCCTTCCCTCCGCGCCGAATCTGTCGGCAAGCCTCCCATACATCTCCACCAGTTCTACTATCTGGCCCCTGGAATCCAGCTGGTCGGATGAGAAGTAGAAGATCGAGAACGGATGTATCCCATCATCCATCAGCTTATTCCGGATAATGGTTTTAATGAGGGTTGTCTTGCCAACCTGCCTTGGCCCTCTCAGAGTATATACAAGATCCTGATCGAAGTTGAAATATTTCAATATCCTAGGCTCCCACTTCACAGATGAGCTGTCAAGCTCCTTGAGGTGTAGGTCGTTAGATATGTTTGATGAAGCCTTCCACCAAGGATTCTGTTCGTAGAGTGATTCCTCATTCATTGTCAAGGTATTGACAAGTTGTTTATATATACCTTGTCACTCGAATGACCAATATGCACCCTCATCAGATCGTCCTTCAACGGAAGGAGCCACTGGGTTGAAGCCATCAGGGTTTGAATCGCAGCTCAACCTTATCGTACTCATCCTGTTCTTCAAGATCGCGATTCAAGCGTTTACTTCGGCGAGGGCCAGACGAAACTACCGTTTTGTTGAGACCTTGAAGGTTGGACGAAACCACTGTTTCGTCATAATCCTCCGCATCCCACTCATCAGGCTCCTCCTTTTTCCTGATGAACATGAGATATATCACTACGACGATGGCCACAACAAGGATCACGATCACAAATATCACAATGGGATTAACACCCTCTTCCTCGGCTGGTGTGGGGTCCCCGGAAGGAGGATCGTCGCCATCGTCAAGGGGGTCCACATCGAAAGACCGCGTTGAGGTTGTGAGGACATCCCATTCAACCTCGAACCTGAAGCTGTAGGAATGGGAACCCTCGGAGAGCTCAACCGCCCTGGTGTAGTTGACACCAGTTGCAATATCTCCTGAACTTGCAGTGAGCTCATACTCGGTACCGTCAAGCACCACGACGTGAACGGTGGGGGCCTTCTCGTGCCCATACTCAAACACCGCAAAGAAGGTCACCTCATCCCCATCCTCCAGATCACCGGGGCCGAATCCGGAACCGGATATCTTCGGGTCGTAGATCACCGGGCCCTCAAGCGTACCAGAAGATGGATAACGATATGTGTCCAGGCCCAGCCTCGCCTCGAAATAGTAGTCGTGTACACCTTCAGCCAAGGTTATTGAAAAGCCGTAGTTAACACCGCTTTCCGGCGTCCCCACTCCCCGGCCCATATCGTGAACGGATCCATCGACATACAGCTTACAAGCATCCGGGTACTCCCCCCCTCCAAAGGTCCAGATGATCCCGTATGATATCTGATCATTGGTCCCTCCCTCCTCTATATCGAGTGAAAAATATCCCAGCCAGGGGGTATGCGAGGATTCCACCTGAGGGCCAGCTATATCGCCTGTGGCCGGCTCCCTTGTGCCGTCTATTATGAAATAATAAGAATGGGCGCCAACAGCCAGCGACATCTCCCATGAGAGGGTCACCCCGTCAACGGCAGGGCCCGGATCATCGGGATGCTGATACTCCATGAAATCTACGAACAGCCTCAGATAGGAGCTTGAATACCCGTCGATGTCCACCATGTCAATGGTGAATGTAAACATGGTCGTCTCGTCCCCCGTCCCCGGTGTGGCCGTGGGATCGGAGAGCACGGGTTTATCATCCACCGGGCTAACGGAGACATCGATCTCCACCGAAGCAGAGGTGCCCTTGTCATCCATCGCGGTCAATGTGAACGTCCACTCCCCGTACTCATTCTCATCAGGGGAGATCACCACCCTTCCCGAGGATATCATAACCGGAAGGCTCCCGTTACCTGAAACAGAATATGTGAGCGGGTCGCCGTCCGGATCCTCGAAAACAGACGAAAGTACAATGGAATTATCGGTATCGTCCTCGGACATTACCACGGAAGGAGTTGTTTTCACCTCTGGCGGAGAATTGGTGGACACCTCCGTGAGCTCGTAATGCTCGATCAGCACCCTTTCCGCAGATGGTCCAGCCCATACGTTCCTCTCAACCCACCAACCAACGTCCTCGCTGTACCACGTCTCCGAGCTCCTGCTATCAGGAGCATCATTCTGTCTGCTGCCCATTATCTTGTAAGTAGTGTAAGCTCCAGCCTCCACGGTGACATCCTCGGTGGAGAAGCAGAGGAACCTCCAATCCATCATACCAGCATCATTACCCGATTCATCCGATCCATCCGAATAGTAGAGATCCCATGTCATCTCCTCTGTGACGTTGCTCTCCCAATTCTCTGGAGGGGAGAGAGGAAGCGATATCCAGCGGTGAAAAGGGAAACCGTAGGATGTCCTCGATTCGTTGGTCTCCGTCACGGAGAGGCCATCCACCTCCGTTGTGATAGAGCTCCAGCGGTACATCAAGGCGAGTTCGTAATTGTAGTAGGACCTGTACTCTCCCAAGAAAGACCCCGTGTACTCACTGGAAGAGAATGTACCCTCGTTGGTACCGGAGAATATCACGCAATCCGTTCCGGTCCAGATGCCGTAGGAGATCGTCGCCGTCTCCACCCCTTCTTTTGTAATGAGCCCATCAATGGTCTGCTTCTCGTATCTGAACTCAAGGTATGTCCCATCCTCGATCGTGGGAGCCCCAACCACATTGATATCTCCCCGATCAAGCAGAACCAGGGACGGGATCAGCATCATCATCGACAGGAGGACGATCCTCAACTTCATGTCTCTACAGAGGCCTAATTAACAATATATTTTTTGGGTGTATATTCGATGGTTTTAAGATACCGGCCCCCATGCAGCTTACATGATCAGGATAGGCTTCATCGTCAATCCGGTCGCCGGCATGGGCGGCAAGGTGGGACTGAAAGGGACCGACGGCGTGGTTGAAGAGGCAAGAAAGAGGGGAGCAACCGAGAGGGCGGAGGGAAGGGCCGACATCGCCATCAAGAGGCTTGCCGAGGCGTACACGAGGCACAGGACCGATACAGAGGTCCACTGGCTCACGCCATCCGGGTCCATGGGAGAGGATATCCTGATGCGGGACCGTGTCCCACAGTGGACCATCGAGGTCATCGCGGACCATGGGGAGATCACCACCGCCGAGGACACGAGGAGTTTCGTGAAAAAAGCGGTGAAAATGGGGATAGATCTACTGGTGTTCTGCGGGGGCGACGGGACGGCAAGGGACGTGTTCTCGGCCGCGGGCCCCGAGCAGACGATGTTCGGGATCCCCTCGGGGGTGAAGATGCACTCTGGCATCTTCGCAATAGATCCAAGGACCGGGGGCGAGCTTCTGGAGTTCTTCATCAGGGGGGAGATGACCACGGGCGAAGGCGAGATCATGGACCTGGATGAGGAGAGGTACAGGAAGGGTGAGTGGAACATCGCCCTGTTCGGCATCGCCAGGACCCTCTACGAACCCTCATTCATCCAGATGGGGAAGTTCATGGTGGAGGAGGCGACCGTGGAGGATTACATAAGTGAGATCGTGGAGCACATGGAGGAGGAGATGGAGGAGGAGACGGGATCCATTTACATACTCGGGCCCGGGGGAACCCTGGAGTCCATAGGCAAGGGGATCGATATCGACAAGACCCACCTCGGGGTGGACATTGTTATGGGTGGCAAATTGGTGGCCAAGGACTGCGCCGAGAAAAACATCCTGTCAGAGCTTGAGAGGCTTGATGCGGGAAAGGGCCATGATAGAACCGCTTACATCGTGGTCTCCCCGATAGGGGGACAGGGTTTCTTCCTGGGAAGGGGAAACCTACAGCTGAGTCCAGCAGTGGTCAGAAGGGTCGGTATAGATAATATCATGGTGGTATCCGTCCCGCAGAAGCTTGAGAGGACCAAGGTGCTCAGGGTCGATACGGGAGACCAGGATTTGGATGAGGAGATCAGGGCGAAAGGGAGCGTCAAGGTCCTGATGGGCTATCGGACCTTTCAAATGAAGAAGCTGGGCTGATCGTTATCGTTTGGATTTTTTATTTAAGAGTTAAACAATGTTTCAGCTTAAATAAAAAACAGGACGAATCTTTGATTCGTCAACTGTTTGAATGTTTAAGAGGTAAGCAAGATCCCAACTTAACATTCAATCTCAGCATATCTGAATAATTTTTAATTTAAGAGCTGAACTACATTTAAGCTTAAATGAAAATCATTGGAGAATTGTGGAT
Source organism: uncultured Thermoplasmata archaeon (assembly GCA_965373055.1). Classification (GTDB taxonomy): domain Archaea; phylum Thermoplasmatota; class Penumbrarchaeia; order Penumbrarchaeales; family Penumbrarchaeaceae; genus JAGLEG01. The sequence continues at coordinate 7,234 of CBDVER010000014.1, read as the reverse complement.
TCTCCTGATCTTTTATTTAGGGTCACACCCGGTTGATCTCTTAAATAAAAGAACCCAGCACAATTGTTAATGATGTTTATTCCCAATTGTGCGGGGCTATGAAAACTGTTATGTTTTAACATCGTTAAACTTTTCATACCACCGGACGAATCCTGGATTCGTCTACGGTTTTCCTGTTTAAGAGATCAGCAATATCACAGCCTAACAGGAAATTTCAGCTAAGAACTAAGCAATGTTCTAGCCTAAATTAAAAAAAAGTGGGGGCCCGAAGGCCCCCGTATCATTCCGTATCCCTCGATCAGACGAAGGACACACTGCAGCTGGGGCACGCCTCATCGGTCTCAGCCACGGCACCGCCGCAGTTGGGGCACTCAAGGGCGACCTCGAACTGAGCTCCGCATCCCGGACACTCAGTGTCAGTGGGCTCCAGAAGGGTTCCGCACTCGGGACAGACGTCCTCATCGTCCTCCTCGGACTCAAGATCATCGATAAGGGCCTCAAGGTCCTGGACCTCCTGGCTCTCCTCATCCATGACCGCCTCGGGCGCTGCCTGCTCCTCATAGATCGGGGCTGCTGGGGGCAACTCGGCGGCTGCCTCCTCCGGTTCAAGGGCCGTCTCCTCGTAGGAGGGTACGGGCTCATCAATGGTCGGCGGCCCCTCCATCGGGGGAGCTTCACCGAACATATCCGGCTCCTCGTACTGTTCCTCGACGTAGGTTCCCTCGCCCTCGGGGGCGATCTCCGTCGGCGCCTCCTCCTCGTCCTCGTCCTTGCCCTTCATCACGAAGAACACAACGGCCCCGATAATCGCAAGCACCACGATCACTATCAGGATGATAACGATCGGGCTGATTCCGTCGTCTTCGGCCTTCTTCTCGACCACCACGGTCACCTCGTATGTGACCGGATCGTTCACCCCGTCGGTTACCGATACGGTGAAGATATAGGTCCCCGGCTCAAGGTCAGAGACCGTCCAATTATCTCCCGTGTAGGTAAGGGCGTTAATATCATTGGTCCAGGTGTATATGAGATCATCCTCCACATCGGAGGCGGAAGCAGACAGTGTGATCGTCTCTCCCTCCTTGATCGTTGCGAGGTCGACGGTCGCTGTCAGACCGGTGGGTGGGCTGTTACCCACATTTGAGTTGTACGGGTCCGGGTCCACATTGTTGAGATACCCATCTCCATCGATATCATCATCGTTGGCATTCAGGATGCCATCGTTATCAAGGTCCGTGTTAAGGGGTCCGGTCCATCCCTCGGGAATGATATCTGTATAGTCCTCCTCTATCACGTTCGTGTCAATGGCCGATGATGTGACGTCGGTCACGGTGAACTCGAACCATTTGAGGTGGAACTCCCCGAAAACACCTGTCTGAGGTGTAACGATCGGTAGAACAACGGTGCCCTCATCAGGCTTATCCACTATCGCCACCTGCTGATCTCCGCTTGGATACTTCATTCCGTAAGGGGAGGTCTCGTAATCACCTGCTCTGCTGCCTCCGAAGAGGGTCTGATCACCATACAAGATGGTAAGGTCGAACCCGGATGGCTGAAGGATGAAGATGATGAACACGTCGTTGTCCTCGGCAATAAGATACGGATACTCAACGGTGGCCTTATCACCGGTGGCCTCCTCGATCATATCGCTGGCCTCTACCTGTATCGCACTTGTGCCGGTCATGAAACCGGACGTGGTAGGGGCAGTGAAATCAACGGTGAATGCAATGGACTCACCTGTGGTATTATCAAATGCGTCCAGGGCATCATCATCGGCTACGTCATAATACTCGGAGCCGCCGTATGCGGAGCCCGCATAGTCCAACTCGGCAGAATATTTGACCACGTCATCTGCAGTCGTGTTATCCAGGTTCCATATATGCTCACCGGCCTCGAACCACTGATATTCGGAGGATATCACGGTCGCACCAGGGATGGTGATCACAACCGTATCCACATCGTTATCCGAATCCGTATTCATCACCGGGAAGCTCAAACTGGCCTCCTGACCCATCCCCAGGATCAGTAGATCATCGGGGATATCGACGGATGATATATGGCCCGTGCCCTTCTCGATATCAAATACTACCTCATTGGACCCATATCCCGCACCTACCTCGCCGTGAGGCTGGTCGAAATATATGATGGCCGCAAACGCCGCAAAGAAGACCACGGCTGCCACTGCAACTATCATCTTCTCGTTTATCTTGAATTTCATCTCTCTCAACTCCGTATGATCGATCTTTTCCTTCGCTTATCAGTACACCTACCCTTTGGGATGGCGTCACATATCAAGTCCAGTAATACCTGCTATGTACCAATCCATATAAACCTTTTCCATATAATATCAGAGAATGAACGATCTAACAATCTTTGCTTGAACAGTTCAACTACGCCAAATCCTATTGACCATCACACAGAAAGGATGAGAAATATCCTTCTAACCACGATGAAACCAAAGATCAAGAGAAAGGTGTAGATGAAGAAATCGACCCTGTCCTTCAACGACCTTGAGGTGAATACATCGGTCAGCACCCGAAGGACCAGAATGCACAGAAGAACCAGTACGAACAGTACCTCCAGTTCCCTTACGAAAATAAGGCAGATCGAGATCCACAGGGTAAGTGCAAGGAGCAGTCGGGATTCAGGTCTCAGATCATCCCCCCTTCCTCATCTTATATATCACTTTTCCCCCTTCCCTCTTCACGTCCATCACCCTCAGCGGCACCTTTGCGATCCTCGTTGTGGCACACAGGACCGACGAGCAGGCCGGGCAACCCACTTTTCTGTGGAGGTCCGGATGATCCTTCCAGATATCCTCACATACACTCCCCAGGACCGAATGGCGAATGTGGATCTCCAGGTGATCCTTCCTGTCCCTGACCGTGATCTCCCTGAACAGGCCGGTTCCCTTGCTGAGCCTCTCAAGCGCCTCCGTGGCCCCGGAGATCGGCTCTGACCCAAATGGGGTTCCGCACCCGTTCTCCACCTCGTCCACCAATCCGGCTCCCGGCGGATCAAGGGATATGCCAAGGGAAGGGCCCATGGAGCCGGTGTGAAGTACCATGTCATCCGACAGATCAGGCACCTCCATCAACCTCTTATCCAGGGGGACGAACACACGATCAGACGTCAACCTCCCCCTCGGGGGCAGGTAGATGCCGTTGCCCTCGAGGTTGAGGGATCGGACCAGCCGGCCCACGCCATCACCCTGGGTCTTCAGGAACGCCCGCGTATATTCCTCAGGGAGGGCCGATCCCGAGTAGAGGAACAGTGCAAAGATCCCGATCAGGAGGAGCCCAAACCCGGCATTGACCGCCATGTCACCCCCTTTCCCGCTCAGGGATATGCCGATATCATCCCCTGGCGAGAACTGGAACAGATCTCCCACGGCCACGATGAGAATTAGCCCGAGAAGGGCCATCAGGACGCCTCCGATCTTGATCCAACCATCCGATCTGATCATCGTTGTGCCAATAGTGCGTCAATAGATAAAGATGTCGAAAGGTTTATCCGAGTGTGTGTTCAATCCCCATCGAACATGAAATATACACTGACATCCCCTGGCATGCTCTCGATCCCGGTATCTCCGGCGACCGTCCCTGCAGATATCCGTCATGGGAACCACGATGATGCATGCGATCACACCTGCCTATCTTACGGAGGTGGTCGTCCGTGATAGAGCAGGTGAGGGCCGCCTACAGATATCTGTTCGTTCTGGGAATTGGAGCTGTTCTGCTGGCGATCTCCATAATGGTCCCGGTGATCTCCTCCTCGGCGGATTTCTCAATATATAATGCCGGCTGGAACGGCTGTTCGGACCTGGGGAAGGAGACCTATGAAATGGGCTCCTTTCTACCCACCATTGACCTATCGGCCACGACGAAGGAGGTGGTAGCACACTCATCCTTCGCAAGCAAAGACCTTGATATCGACCCCGCCGCAACGTCCATAATCATCATAGGGCCCCAGGTCCCATTCACCAGGGAGGAGGGGGAGTTCCCGCATGAGTTCCTGACCGAGGGAGGATTGATGCTTATCGCAGATGATTTCGGGACCGGGAACGACCTTCTATCCAGGTTGGAGACCTCAACCCGTATATCGGGGAGGAAGATGGTGGACCTATCTTTCATGAAGATACCCGAACTCTCCGTTGGTACGGACATGGCCCAGCACCGGATAACAAGGAACATCTCGATGCTTCTCTTCAACTACCCCTCGACGATAATCCCATCCGAAGCTGCAGTTCCCATTGTGAACTCATCGAGGGCCTCCTGGTTGGAAAATGAAGAGGATACCCTTCAGACCTTCGATGAGGGATCAGGACCATTCCCGATACTTACAGTGGAGAGCTACGGGAAGGGAACCCTCATAGTACTTTCCGAGCCCAGCCTGCTGATCAATCAGATGAGGAAGAAGATGGACAACGGCCTGTTCGCCTCCAACCTCATCCACTTTCTGGCCGAGGGCAGGAACACCATACTGATAGACGAGGCGCACCACGACCTGAACGACCCCGTACATATCATCGATTCCTTTCAACAGGGGTTCGACCCTGCCGAGAGAATAGGCATCCTGATCGGCCTGGGCGCGATCTTCCTGATGTATGAGATCGGCATCCACAGAAAGCTCTTCAGGATACTCGAAAGGCTGCAATCCATCATATTTAAGGAAGATGAGCCGGATAGGCCAGACAGGGACGACGTATTCAGATCATTGATGCTCAGGCATCCCGATTGGGATGACGTTACGCTCAACAGGTTGATGGATGATATTGAGGGAGTATGATGAACAGATCGGCAAAGATCTACGGAGAGGTGAAGAGGGAGGTCGCCAAGACCATCATCGGATATCAGGACATAGTCGAGGATTTCCTGATCTGCCTCACAACGGGGGGACATCTGATGCTTGAAGGGGTCCCGGGAGTTGCCAAGACAACGCTCGCCAAGACCCTTTCGGAGATCGTGGGCGTCAAGTTCAGCAGGATCCAGTTCACCCAGGACCTCCTCCCCTCGGACATCACCGGCCACTACTATTTCAACCAGAAGAAGCAGGAGTTCGAGTTCAGGCCGGGACCCATCTTCTCCAATGTGGTGCTGGCCGATGAGATCAACCGGGCCCCATCAAAGACCCAGTCAGCACTCCTTGAATCGATGGAGGAGACGCAGGTCACGGTGGAGGGGAACACCTTCAAGCTGCAGGACCCCTTTCTCGTCATGGCGACGATCAACCCGATAGAATCCGAAGGGGTCTACTCCCTTCCCGAGGCCCAGCTGGACCGTTTCATGATCAAGAGCAAGATGGACTACCTTGAGGAGAACGACGAGCTGTTGATGCTTCACATGAAGAGCAGCTGCGCAAAGAGGGCGAACCCGCAGAAACTCCCTTACGAGGTATATCCGATCCTGAGGGAGGAGTATCTCAAATGCCATATCGATGCCTCGATCCTGAACTACATCAAGGACATCATCATAGAGACCAGGAGGGACCAGAACGTCAACCTGGGGGCCAGCCCCAGGGCGGGGGAGCAGATGCTCTACGCGGCGAAGGCGGCGGCGATCCTCGAGGGGAGGGACCACGTGATACCCGATGATGTCAAGCGGGCCGCAAGGAAGATGATACCACACAGGCTCATGATATCCCTGGACGTTGAGCTGGAGGGGACCACCGCGGAGAATATCGTGGAGAAGGTCCTCTCCCGTGTGGAGGTCATCCGAAGGCCTGACAGCCCACCGCCGGGGAAACAGGCGGCCGGCCAGGCCGGAACGGGGTGATCTTGTGGGTGATCCATTTCTCGCCTACGATATACGCGGCAGGGTCGGCGATGAGCTGAACGAGGACCTGGCCAGGTCCATAGGCATCGCCTACTGCAACCTGGTAAGACCAGAAAAGGTTGTGATCGGGCAGGATATACGTCAGAGCTCCGCATCCCTCTCGGATGCCCTTGCCCAGGGGCTAATGGAGGGGGGGGCGGATGTGCTGGATATCGGCCTCTGCGGGACGGAGATGATCTACTTCGCCACACCTTTCCTCGATGCGGACGGCGGGATCATGGTGACCGCCTCCCACAACCCGCGCGATTACAACGGGATGAAGATGGTGACCAGGGGGTCGATCCCCCTATCCAGGGATAACGGCCTCCACGAGATCAGGGATATGATCAAGGAAGGGCGCATAAAGAAAGAGCCTTCCGGCTCTACCCTGAAAGAGGTGGACATCTGGGACGCATATATCGAGAAGCTGGTTGGATTCCTGAAAGATCCCCCCTCCCTCTCCTCCATGAGGTTCGTGACCGATCCCGGCCACGGCTGCGCCGGGCCCGTGTTGGATAGGCTCGAGGAGAGGCTGGACCTGGACCTCGTCAAGATCCACAACAGGCCAGACGGCAGTTTCCCCGCCGGAATACCCAATCCCCTGCTCCCGGAGATGAGAGGGGCATGTTCGGACCGCGTGCGGTCAGTATCGGCGGACATGGGCATCGCATGGGACGGCGATTTCGACAGGTGCTTTCTTTTCGATGAGAAGGGTGGGTTCGTCGAGGGCTACTATATCGTCGGCCTCCTGGCGAAGTCCATGCTTTCAGGTGAAAAAGGTGGAAAGATCGTTCACGATCCAAGGCTGATATGGAACACTGTGGAGATCGTGAACGAGGCGGGTGGGACCCCCATCATGAACCGGACGGGACATGCGTTCATAAAAGACAGGATGAGGCAGGAGGATGCGGTCTACGGGGGGGAGATGTCCGCACACCACTATTTCAGGGATTTCCATTACTGCGATACGGGCATGGTGCCATGGCTCCTCATCGCCGAGCTCATGGCGTCCGGGGGCTCCACCCTATCCGGGCTGATCTCCGAGAGGATAAGGAGGTTTCCCGTGAGCGGCGAGATCAACAGGAGGGTTGACGATCCCTCCGGGGTGATCTCCGAGATCGAAGGAGCCTACGGGCCGGATGCTATATCCGTCGATCACACCGATGGGGTCAGCCTGGAGTTCGACAGGTACAGGTTCAATCTCCGGTCCAGCAACACCGAACCGCTTATCCGGCTGAACGTGGAGGCCAGGGGCGACAGGGACCTGCTGGACCATGTGACCAGCTCTATACTCAATAGAATGGATTCGGCCTGACGCTCAGCGCAGGACACTATCCCCTGCCAGGTGGCCCGTGGACCATGCGAGCTGGAGGTTGTACCCTCCCGAGATCGACTGTATATCAAGGACCTCCCCGGCGAAA
>CBDVER010000013.1:0-12839 GCA_965373055.1 uncultured Thermoplasmata archaeon | reverse complement strand
GGGGCCATCTCCCGTGTACGATCTCCCGTCAACCTGATCCCCTCTCCTGCCCCTATCCGATACATCGCCCGTCTGTTCCCAGATCCTGTTCATCTTCCGTCTTCTCCGCGTCCGGGATATCACGGAGAATATTATGATCAAACACAGAACGATCGCGACCAGGATGAGGAGATGGGGGACATACTGGTCCAGGTTGAGGCCCACCTCTCCCTCATCTCCATCCTCATCTTCAATGAGGGGGGTATCATTCTGTAGGACGTACGGCTTATAGGTCTTGAAATCCCACTGGTAGTCCCTATCCAGCTTGAAATTGTAGATGTCCCTCAGAGTGTAGGCAAGGGATACCTCATACGTCAATCCCTCATCCAGGTCCGCGTGGATGATGGCCGTAAATTCATCCTGGCCCGCCTCAACCTCGAAGCTCACCTCGAATCCGCCATCACCAGCTTCATTGGGCACCGCCCATATCCGTAGGTGGGCGAGGAGGGAGGTCAGCCTGACGGGGTTGGTGAACCTGAGAACGATCTCCTCTCCCGCGCTGAAATTGACCTCGACACCAACGGGGGAAACACCATCCGGGAAGATCAGGCTGAACTGGCTCCTGATCGTGTAATTCCTGCTCTCCCGGGTCATCAACGGGTTTCCCCAATCGTCCTCTATGCCCCTGGAAACGACGATCCTGTACGTGTGTCCAAGCTCGAGATCGGGGGAACTCGCCCATATCTGCTTACCGTCGACGATCTCGATATTCGTCTCAACCTTCAGGCCGGATAGATTGGTGATATCCTCGAACCACACGGACCCGGCAATCGTATCCCGGTCAACCTCCTCGCTGAACGTGATGGTGACCTTGAGGTCCTCGGGATACTGCATGGTGCTGTTTGGGATCGGATATATACTGACGACATAGGGGGCGGTGAGATCGCCAAAGGCATCTATTCCAACGCTCCTGTTCATCGAATTTCCTGACGGGTCCCTCACCATCAGCTGCAACGTGTAGTAGCCCTTCTGGGTGAAGTTGAATGGGAACATGAAGCCTTCCAGGGAGACCGACCACTCCACTTCCGCGCCGGAATAGTAGGAGAGGTTCCATCTGAAATATGCCCCTTCCGGGAAATGCTCGTCGTTATCGGTGATGTTGGGGAGATATTCCACCGGCTGGCCCAGGTACACGACAAAGGGGCCGCTGATGCTTCCCGTGGGGGGCGTATGGTCCAGAACCGTCACCTGCTTGGTCCTATTTCCCGTGTTCCCTCCACCATCCGTGACCTCAAGCGTCGCGTTGTAAAGTCCCGGATGTGGGAAATTTATCCAGATGGTATGTCCGTGGTGGGTGCTGTTCCAGCCCCGCCCCTCGAAGAACCATACATATGAGGTGAGCGGTCGGCTGTCGAATGATAGATCATTATCCGTCGTCCCATCAGCCGTGTACTGGACGGAGTGATCCTCGTCCACGATCCCCGGCCCGGTGAAATTCACCACCGGAGGTGTGGTGTCCGTGACGTTTACCCGGATCATCGTGTTGTTCTGATTGCCTGCCGGGTCCCTTACGGTGAGATTGACCGAGTGGTATCCGATGGAATCGAAGTGGATCGATACGCTCGTGCCGAACCCCTCGAACAGGATGCCTCCCTCGGGATCGATCACCCTCCAGGAGGTGTTGTCCACCCGGGTGAAGGCCGGATCAAGCCCTACGTCGTAGCTTGTCGAATTGAACAGAGAACCCTCCGGCGAGATCTCCCTCTCTATATCCGAGGACTCAACATCTATCACAGGGACTGGCAGGAGCGTGTCGAGGGTTATCTCGTACGTCCGGTTCGTGGGCCCTGCGCCGTGTTTATCATATGCCTCCAGCAGGACCTCATTGTACCCCTCTTCAAGGAGAAGGTAGATATCGAATCTTCCTGACCCCCCCACGGTATTGTTCGTCTGCTCCTCCCCGTTCACCTTTACGACCACCCAGCCAAGGGGCTCGGACAGGCCCTCAACGACCCAGCTCTCCTGATCCGTGATCCTGGGCGGTGGGCCTATGATGGATACAGAGCCCGGACCCGTGTTGTCGATGGAGAACCCCGACGCCTCCTTCCAGTTCGAGGTGTTGTTCGCCTCGTCATATCCGCGGTACCTGAGGATCATGTGGGGAACGTCTCCGGGGCCTCCCGCCTCCGATCTCGTATCCCATTTGAAACCCACGGGAGGCCCGATCGCAACGGGGTGATACTCCTCACCCGGATCGTCGGCGATCCCATTGTTATCCGTGTCGTTGAAGTACTCTACCTCCACTCGATCCAGGTCCGGGTCTCCCACGAACTCCAGTTCCGCGATACCAACGATAGTATAGGACGTGGTTAGAAGGTCCACGTTCGGCGGGGTCGAATCCATCGGCGTCATGTTCAGCCAGACGCTGGGAGTTGATTCATAGCCAGAGGTGTCAACGGCGGAGACCCGGAACAGGTACTCCACACCATCGACCAGACCGGATATGCCTATCGAGACCTCCACGCCAGAGGTGTTCCCAACAAGGTCCCATCCATCCGCCTCCCAGAGGAGCGGAGGGGTGGAGTTCACATATATTGAGTAGTGGTCTATATCGGTCTCGTTGGTCCCATACCAGGTGATGATCGCCCCATTTCCAACCGGGTCAGGCATCAGCGCAAGGCCATCCGGGACCCTCGGGACCGAGTGGTTGAACTCCAGTGTGAACTGGGGATATACTTTCTGTCCAAGGAAGGGGTCCTCGATGGAGACCAGAAGCTCCATGGAGCCCGTGATGCCTGATGGGACCACCCATCGATAGGAGTAATTGCCGTCATCCGCCGCCAGATCGCCCATGGAGAGGTTGCCATCGTCCAGCAGCGGCAGCAGCGGCATCGTGATGTTTGATATGCCCCAATACCCCTGGATACCCACATCCCCGATACCTGCGATGGAGATGTTGCTGTATTCGGAAAATATCTGGTACATCTCGGGCCCCCTGGTGATGAAGATGCGCTGAGGGGTTTTGGCCGTTGCATACGCGGAACGAATAATAACATTGGTATATGACACATTTATCGTGTCGTCGTTTGAAACGTGGAGGAGGGACGTATTCGAGGTGGATACGTTGGATGTCATGATGTATCCCATGAACGACCCCTCTATCGAGGTCTCATTGAGCAGGATCGTCCTTCCCGTGGTATCCGAGTCCGAGGAGACGGTTGCGGAAACTGAACCGTCCCCTGCAAGGTCCTCGTTGACTATCTCAAAGGTTACAATGTCTCCGTCGGTGGAATAATACTCTTCACCCAGGTTGATCCCGGAGGTAACGGGGTCAGAGATGTTCCCCGAGATCACCACGGCGAAATGCTGTGGGCCCATGGGAATGCTGGTTCCGTTGACGATCACCTGCCACCATCCGGTAGCAGGGTCCGATATGGATATACCCTCGACGTTGTTCACGTCATCCCGGGTGCTATCGAACGGATATATGAAATCGTTCCCGTGATATCTGGTACCATTCGGCGATATCAGTATCAGGTCCAGGTCGTTGACCAGGGTAACGGCGGAATATGGCGCTGCGGGGAAATCGGACCAGGCCAGGGTGAGCCTGAGCTCCTGTTCCGAGTTTACGCGGAAATACCGCTCGACGCTTTCCGAGGTCTCTATACCTTCCTTATTATCGATAAAGGATATCCTTCCTCCCTCGTACGGTGATATGGTGGTGGTGAGGTTCACCCTCCCCCACCCCTGATCGAAATCCGGCCTCGAGTTGACCTCCTTGTTGGTAGCGTTATAGGGCTCGTACTGCCCCGGCGTCATATCGACGGCCCCGCCTATGATCGCGGCCTTGATGAGGGCGCCCGAAGGAGACGAGAGGTTCTCGATATCCGTGAAATACTGCCGAACAAGCACCGCCATTCCCGCTGTGAGCGGGGTTGACATCGAGGTTCCCCCCATGAACAGATATTTATCGTTATGCTGATAGAGCCCCCATCCGTTCCCCGAGCCAACCACGGACGAATTGCAGGAGAGTATCTCCGTGCCGGGCGCGACGACGTCTGGTTTTATCCTTCCATCATCCGTAGGGCCCCTTGATGAGAAAGCTGCGAGACCGTTGATGTCATCTGACATGTCGTCACTGTAAACAGGTTCCTGAGTATATTTATAGACATAAGTCCAGCCATCATTCCAAACCCACTTTCCCCAATCACCCCATACTTTCCCATCCATCTCTGTATCAAGCCTGTAGTTCTCGCTGGCCCCCACCGTCAAGCAGTTCTTCGCAGTGGCGGGTGAGCCGATGGAATCAGCGTCCACCTTGCCGTCCTCGGGGTACCAATCGATCCCGCTGTTCCCCGCTGAGAAGAGGATCAGCATCTCCGGATTGTAGTACTGGAACCAGTCTACCCACTGCGAGGAGGTCGTGTAGGCCCCGGCAGCGGACGACCCCCAGCTGTTGGTGTGGATGCGGGACCCGTTCTCGTAGGACTGCTGGAACAGGAGGCTGAGGTTTGAGGGGATGTTGAGGGCCCCATTGTCCGCCATGATCGCCTGGAAGAATATGGATGAGTTGTAGGCCATGCCCCTGATGGTCCCGTTGGATTCCCTGCCGTTCCCGGCGACGGAACCTGTAACGTGGGTTCCATGGCTGTGGCCGTCGTCGGGAGATGTACCGGCCCAATTGGCAATGGTCGCCCTGTTGTCGAAATCGAGGTGGATGTCGCCGTCCACGTTGTGGTCATCGACCCCGGTATCCAGTCCGGTATCGGCGATCGTAACTATCTGTCCCGTCCCGTTCAGGCCGTAGGTCTGCCATACCTCCTCCACTCCCATGGCACCCTGGGATACGTTATTGTGAAGCTCATATACCGGCGAGGGCTCGATCCACCGGACACCATCTATTGAGAGCAATCCCTCGGGATCGAGTATGGGAAGCTGCAGTGTATAGACGATATCGGACCCTACCACGGGATGGCCGGACGCCTCCTCAAGATACCACCGGACCTCCCCATCTGAAAAGAAGAGCTCGACCTGTAGGGTATCCGCCTGCCCTATCTCCATGGCCGGGGACTCACCGAATAGCCTATCATGGGTTTCAGGGGAGAGCTTCAGCCCCGAGATGAAAGGGGAGATCCCCACCACGCCGGGAAGGGAGGCGATGCCCTTTGGATCCACGCCTCCGCGATGTATGATATATGAATCGTCGGGCAAATATGAGATCACATTGCACCCGATCATCTCCAGGGAAGCCCTGTAGGATGAGTACATGGGCCATTCGAACTGTACGATCCAGAAGCTGGAATCGCCGTCGCCCCCATAGGTCGGCACCGTCCTGAGCATCTCATCTATCGTGAGATCGCCCCACAGGGAACGGACCATCTTATCCGAGGATAGGCTGAATATTCCACCATCATCCCATAATCGGTCATCCGTGGGCCCTGCGTGGGTCAAAAGACCACCTGGAAAGATCATCACGATGGAAAGAAGAACGCACAGTACAGCTGTATGGCTTGATCTTGACATGATTGGCATCGCCCCTGAATGATATCCCGGATAACCCCTGTGATGAAAAAGGAGCAGGGGTTCATGTATTACCTTTACCGGGCAGATCATCTGGCTATCAATTCCCCATTAGAAAAATATTTGGGTTGAATTCTAGGGGGGAAGTAGCTCGGCCAGTGCGGATAGGGCCTCGAGTCCTCTTCTTGTTCCGACCCTCTCCGAGATCGTCACAAGGCCCCTGTCCATGTAGGGCTCCAGGTACGACCCCATCTCCTCGAACGAAAAGAGGGACGGGTCCCTGTCATGTACCACGACCTGTAGCAGGGGCCAGTGGGCAAGGGATGTTAGCTCGATCGGTAGATCCCCGGGGCCCTCTGTGGCCGTCTCATCCATGAACAGGCCGATGGATACGGCAAGGGAGAGCAGGTCCTCCCTGGATCTGAAACCCTCCTCGTTCACAAGATGGTCCAGTTTCTCAAGGAGCTCACCCCTTACCATTATCGTCACGATAGGTCACCCCCCAATTTTATGATATGCATTCCGCCCCTCCCCTTGCAGCCCTCCTCCAGCAGATCGAATTCCTCATCGGTCAGCACCCCATTTGCGATGGATAGATACACCCTTTCGGAAAGGGAGCCCAGCGATGAGAGGAACCTCACACGCCTCTCTCCATCCATGAATGCGAAGGGAGAATCTAGCATGAAACTGCCCTGTATCATGGCGGGGAAGGCGCAGAGTACGGAGAGTGATACCAGCTCCCTCTCCCCGGCCGACATGCTCGAGAGCGGAACGGTCCTACCACCTTCAAGCTCCCTGCCTATCTCGTAGCTCTCACCATCTATCACTATCGCGGAATATTTTCCCATCTCATCGGGGCCGGAGATCTCATTGGCCTTCCTGCAGAGTTCGGAAAGGAATGATGCACGCAGGTCCACCTGTGTCCTATTCAGCTGTGAGGTGGCAAGATCGAGGAACCTGACCTGGTCCCTGATCCCCTTTCGGCCCATATCGCTCCCCATCAGTTCGATCAGCCTTGATCTCCCCCCATCCAGCTCCCCGCCCAATTCGTCAGCCCTCCTCCCGAGCTCACCCTCCCTGTCTCGAAGGGCGCGGATCCTCGCTTTTGTCATCTCGTATCCCCTGATGGATGAGATACATCCCTCCAGCTCCTTCTTCACGGTCGTCCCGGCGCCGCTGATGGACCTCAGGGCCTCCCTGCAGGCCCTGTATTCCTTGATATGCCCCTGCATATCCGCCCTGCAGATCGATGGAGCGGCGAGGATCTTCCTGACCTGTTCAAGAACGGTATCCGACGTCCAGATGAGCTCCTTGCCGAAATCGGAGACCTCATCCCTGCTAGCCTCCAGTTTATCAAGGAGGTCCTCAAGCCTCTCGCGGCCCATGCCGGAGGTTCCTATGGGTGCGGAGCAGATGCACTCCCTCTTCCGGATGATCTCCCGCACGATGGATGCCTGAGATTCGAAGGAACCATACAGGATCCGCCTGCGTGTCCTCTCCTCCCTCTCGTTGATCACGTTCTCAAGTGCCTTCTCCGCCCGTGACCTGAGGAGCTCGGACCCCGCCCGTGACAGGCCCTCCTGCAGGTGCTCCCGCACGATATTGAGCCTGGCCGCCTTTATCGCATCGCCCTTGAACTGCCCCTCCAATCCGGCCAGACGGGAGAGCCGATCGAGGGAGCGGCGATAATCCTCCCCCTGCCGGACCATCTCGCTCTCGAGGGCCTTGAGCTCGTGTTCGACCTTCACCATATCCTCGGAGACGCTGTCAAGGCGGCCCTTGAGCCTCTGGATGCTCTCCTCCAGGCCCTCTGCCTTCGGGCCGCTGACATCCAACCTCCTGTAGAGCCGATCCCTCGCGTCCCGGATGATCAGCAGAAGGTCTTCGAGCCCACCATATCCCGAGAAGGACCATACCGCCCTCTTGAGGGGGCCGACCTCCGAGAAAGGGTCGCCGCTGGAGAGGAACATGACCACCTCCCCCATGAACACCATAAGTGAGAAGGTCGTGGGGACCAAACCCTCCGGAAGTCCCCTGGAGACCCTCTTACCATCGTCACCGTACACGTCGAAGGAGATCGACCCTTCGCCCCACCTCCTCCCTGCCTTGAACCTCGACCCCCCCCACAGGAGGTCCACCGTTACACTGTATTCACGGGGCCCCCTCTCATCCCTCCCCCAATTGAGCAGGGAGGCGTGGTCCACCGGACCTCTGTGAGGTCCGTTCGGAAGGCCGAAAAGGCACCATCTCACCGCGGCGATAATGGAGGTCTTGCCGGCACCGTTGGGGCCGGTGACCACGTTGAGCCCATCCTTGAGCTCTATCGTTGTCGGGGCGTCATAGGGGCCGAAGCCGTCGATCCGAACGGCCTCTATCTGCAGGCCACCCATCGGCACCCCGATCCGGATATCGCCTCCCTTGAGATCAGCACCCGGATGTGATTTCATCAGGTCCAGGAGGGACTCTCCGTCCTGAACGGACCCTGAAAGGTACCTCTCAAGCAGGAATGCTAGCTCGGGGTCGGCCGATCTTTTGATCTCCATCGATCACGTTAATGGTCTTTTCACTTGTAAACTTTACACCCATGGGCCGAGATATATCGATGGTCACTTATGATCGCTCTTTCTCCTTGCCCTCTCCGATCAGCTCACAGCCCTTGAGATCCAGGGTGCCGGTCTCCTGAAAATCCTGAAATTTCTGCAGCCAACAGGGATCCTTGGGGAACAGATGGATGAACTCTATGAACTTCTCCAGCTTCATCAGGGTCTCCATGTGGAGGTCGTGCTCGATCAGGCAGGCATCCTCATCGGCCGCCTTCTCGGACACACCAAGTATGAGCAGGAAATCGCGGATGATCACGTGCCTTCTGTCGATCTCCTCCGCTATCTTCCTCCCCTCCGGAGTGAGGGTGACCCCCCCATATTTCTCGTAATTCACGAGGGACTTTGAGGAGAGGCGGCCCAGCATCTCGGTTACGGTGGCGGAGGAACATTTCAACCCCTTGGCAAGGTTTCCCACCCTGGCATATCCCTTCCGGTTCACAAGGTGAAGAATGGCCTCGAGATAATCCTCCTCTCTATCTGTTGTCATCTTGATCCGTCTATAGGTATCGCCCCGTTTTAAACCTTTTCTCACGGGCAAAAACTATTACTACCCTTCACGCCTGAAGATATCCCCTGTGGCAGGGACCCCTCGAGAAGCTGGATGAATACAGGTACAGGATACCCAGGAATTACAGGGAGGACATGAAGGAGGATGGGATACTCTACTCCTCTGATAGAATGATCGATTCCGTACTTTCCGACAACGCCTGTGAGCAGATCGTGAATGTCGCCACCCTTCCAGGGCTTGCAGGCCCTTCCATGGCCATGCCAGACATTCATTGGGGTTATGGCTTTCCTATCGGGGGTGTGGCAGCCACGATGTTCGACGAGGGCGGTGTGATCTCCCCCGGAGGTGTCGGCTTCGACATCAACTGCGGCGTAAGGCTCCTCGTATCGGAGATGATGGATCGCGAGGTAAGACCGTTCATCAGGAGGCTGGCGGATGAGATCTTCAAGAACGTTCCCTCCGGGGTCGGATCGAAGGCGAGGATAAGGGTGGACCCCTCCCAGCTCAATGAGATATTTGAAAGAGGGGCCGGATGGGCGGTTGACGAGGGGTTCGGATACCCCGAGGACCTGAGACGAATGGAGGAGGAGGGGGCCATTGAGGGCGCACTCCCCGAGGAGGTCTCGGACAGGGCGAAGAAGAGGGGGCTTCCACAGGTGGGGTCGTTGGGGGGCGGAAACCACTTCATCGAGGTCCAGAGGGTGGACGAGATCTACGACACGAAAGCCGCAGAGGTGATGGGGGTCAGCAGAAAGGGACAGATAATGGTCATGATCCACACCGGCTCCAGGGGCCTTGGATACCAGGTCTGCCAGGACAAGGTCCGGGAGCTGGAGGGGCTCTACGAGAGCCATGGAAACGGGTTCAGGTCCAGGAAATTCGACATCACCATACCGGACAGACAGCTGGTCTCCGCACCTCTCGAGAGCAGGGAGGCACTATCGTATCTCGGGGCTATGAGGTGTGCCGCAAACTATGCCTGGGCGAACAGACAGCTGATCACGCACTGGACCAGACGCTCCTTTGAGTCCGTATTGAGCGAAACCGGACTTGGAACGGAGCTCAGGTTGATATACGATATCGCCCACAATATCGCAAAGGAGGAGGTCCACACCGTGGGTGGACGGGAGAGAAAGCTTATGGTCCATAGAAAGGGCGCAACCAGATCCTTCGGCCCGGATCACCCGGAGATCCCGGACGAATACCACTCCATCGGACAGCCAGTGCTGATACCCGGTGACATGGGCACAGCCTCATACCTTCTGGTAGGCACCGATAAGGCGATGGGAGAGACGTTCGGCTCCACGTGCCACGGGGCCGGCAGGATCCTCTCCAGGACCAAGGCTACAAGGAGCTTCAACCCCGAGAAGATCATCTCCTCTCTTGGTAAGAAGGGCATATACATCAGGGCGACCTCAAAGAGGGTCGTGGCCGAGGAGGCGCCTGACGCCTACAAGAACATCGATGAGGTCATCGAGGTGGCCCACGGGTCGGGCATCTCCCGCAAGGTGGTGAGGATGACCCCGTTGGCCGTGGTAAAAGGATGATGGCCACAGCCGGATGATCTCCCCTCCGGCCGGGCGGTGTGACGGGGCGGGTGATGAGGATTGAGTGCGTTGCATACAAAAAAATATGCGCCCGCCCCGTCTGCTGTCGGATAAATCGGATGGATATATATTTCTTTTCGGTCGCTGCCCGGATCCCGGGCCACTTGATCCACACGACAAAAGTAAATAATAGCATCGGTCCTCTATCGAAATGGGAGATATATGGGCAAGGAGAAGATCGATGAGGGGCTGGTGAAGAGGAGAAGGATATCCGGCATCGTACTGATGATAGTGGGATTTCCGAACTTCCTGATGGCAATGATCACCGCATTGGGCGGCTTCGCCCTTGCGGGGATTCTTATCTACATAGTTATCGAGATGAGGGATTCCGGAGGTGACGGGCCTTTTCAGGAGCTCTGTATCGTATTTATAGCGATATTGATCATCATGATCATCATCGCCCTTATTATCGGCTCTTTCATCGCCTTCTTCTTTGCCCTGGGAGTGGGCGGGCAGACCATCGGCGGATACTACGGGTACAAAGGGGTCCATTTCTGGAGGGCGGCCGTCCTGGCCTGGATCGGGACGATCTTCTCCTTCCTGGGAGGGATCACCCTTGTCCTGATAGGCATCTCCGCAGACGGTGCGAGCACAGGCGTGAGGGCGGCCCTGATAGGACTTGGGGCGTATGAGCTCATAAGCTCCCTTGTCGCGGGAATCGCTGCGGTCCTGATGATATCCGCAAAAAGTACTTTCAGAACTGCTGAAAAGAAGGGAAAGGAGAAGAAAAGTAAAAAGAAGGATCAGAAGAAGGGGAACAAGAAGAAGCGAGAACAGAAGTGAGCCATTAACATCCCCGGATCACTCCATCTTTCCTTTATTCCAGAGTGCGGCCAGCTGACCGCAGTTGCTCCCTATCTCATTCTCACGAAGGTCTCCGATGCTCACCACGACGTCGAAGCCATTCTCCCTAAGGACCGAGATGGCAGGAATATCCTCCTCGGATAGGTTCTCCCGGACCATATCGTTCCTCCTGGCGTGATCCGTCGGGTTGACGGGGGTCACCTTGACCATGAACACATCAGGGTCGAACTTCTCTATCAACACCGATGGATCAAAGGTGTTTCCCTCTGCCAGGGCGAAATTGAGGGAGATCTTCCTTCCGCCCACAAAGAACCGTTTCCCGTATTCCGCGATCTCCCCGAGGGACCATTTCGCGATGGGTATGATCGTGTTCCTCTGCCCTTCATCCGTGGAATGGAGGGAGAACTGGAGCTGAAAATTCCCCCTGAAATGGTCCCGGTTCAGCCGGGCGATCTCATCGAAGAACCTGTCTGTCCCACGCGGGGCCACCGTGGAGATGCAGGGCATGAGGCCGGGAGCATCGTAATCCTCTATCATCATCTCGATGGCCTTTATGACCTCGATGTTGAGGGCGGGCTCGCCCATCCTGGCGAACTGGACCTTGAACTTTCTTGTGGGGACAACGCCATCTGGAAACCTCCTTCTGATGATGTGGTCCACCTGGGAGATCAGCTCCTTCGCCGTTGGATCGCCCAGATAATGTCCTGCCGTATCGCACATGAGACACTTGACGGGACAGCCGAACTGGGATGATACCACTATGACCCACTTATCATCTATGCCCGGGCTTCCCGAGAGTGAATCAACGAATTCAAGGATGTGATCCCCACCGCGGTAGGTTGCCGCGAACAGCGTCGCCAGATCGGTCGTTCCCCTCTCCAGGACTATTTTCAACTGTCATTCACCTCGAGGCTATGTGCATCGCCGCTGCGAGGCCCATCCCCGCCGCAAGCGTCGCCTGTCCGAAACGACCCAATACTGCATCCCCTATAATATATAGTCCATCCAGATCGGTCTCCCCGCAGGGGAGCCGGGCCTCGCCGTGATCCAGATGCTCGATCAGGTCAAGGGCAGGTTCTCTCCCTATGAAAACTGCCACATGGTCATATTCTGATCCGTTGTAAACGAACCGGGATCCCACCCTCCTGATCCCCTGGGGATCTCCTCTTTCATTGGGTATCCCCACAGTATCCATCTCCTCCCTGAGCATGGCGTTCGCCCTGATCCCCTCACGATAGAGCAGGGTCGGATGGGCCCCATACCTGCATAGCCGAATGCAGTTGTCGAGGGCAATATCACCCCCGCCGACTACGAGAATACTTGAACCGTGGTATACGGAAGCGTCCTCTATGGAATAAAGCGCCCCCTCCAGAGGTATCCTCCTTGGTACCGTGCCGGTTGCGATGATCAGGTGCGAAAAGATCTCCTCATCGGAATGTGTATTCAGTAGATATCCTGCCTCGGCCATCCGGACCGATCTCACCGCCTCGTTCCTGACACCCACACCCATCTCAGTAAGGTGCTGCTTGAACTTCAGACACATTGAAGGTCCGTCCAGGCCGTGATGGCCGAGGATATTCTCCACCCGGTTGGCATATCGGAGCAGTCCACCTACCTGGTCCCTCTCGAATATCGTGCAACAGATCGACTCCTTCTTCAGCTGCACGGCGGCCGCGATCCCGGCGGGGCCAGCCCCTACAACAGCGACATGGCCTTTCGCCAGGTCATCACCTCCCCGAAACCCTCTGATATCGTGCGGAGGGAGGCCGTATGTCTCGCTTCCGTGGCAGTTGCCGTACAGTCGGCCAGGAAATAGAC
>CBDVER010000012.1:0-13272 GCA_965373055.1 uncultured Thermoplasmata archaeon | reverse complement strand
GGTGCCCGAGCCGGGCATCGAGCCCCGAGGTAGCCAGTAAGTCGAAAAAAGAGGTCCATGCCGGTCAATTTTCCAGGTCTAGCATTTCCTTTATATACCCTATATATACTCGATGGTATCGGCACTGTTCCGAAATCCCTTAATATATTGAAATCAATTGGGGGGGGCCCCCCTTGCTGGGCATATGGTCACTTACGAAATAACGTGTTAAACCCCTTGGGAACACGATTTTCGGAGGTTGAATCGGTCAGGACGGTGCAGATATGGGCAGGAAACGACGACAATATCTTACCGAGGAGCTCGCCTCCGAGATAGACAACATCCGGTCTCTCCCATCATATGCACGGGCCGATGTCATGCGGAGAGGAAGGGAGGTCCTCGATGAGACGTTGAAGAGACTCAACGACGACATGGCAGACCTCCTCTGGTTCATCAACAGGCCCGACGACTACGATCACATCCATCGCCACGAGTTCGGCTCCAGGTTGGAGGCCATCATGCCGCGAGGGCCCCCGCAGGACACAAGGGAACTCGGTTCTGATCAGCGGAGGAGGACGATGGACCACGTTGAAGCGTGGAGCCGGACCATCAAGGAAGCCGATTCCAAGATGGACGAGGTCCTGGACAACCTCAGGTTGATGGGATTGTTTTATCAACTTCGGGGGCCATTTGAGTGAAGACCGGGACTGGCCAACGTCACCGTCCTGACCGACCGAGTCGCTGCTCGCCGGTCCTGGTCATCCCCCCTTCCACTTCTCCCTCGGTGTAGACTACACGAGGAGTGGCAGGCCAACCTTGAACGACTGAAGGAGGCCATCGTCGCGGAACCACATAGATATCTGAGGAGATGACGAATATGGAAAAGGACAGCGGGACAAGGTTCATGCTGGAGTTGATCAAGCGGGATATCTTGGAGGACCAACCTCCAGAATGCTCGACCTTTGAATACAACGAAGAGGATTATCGAGAGGACCTCGACAAAATCAAGACCTTCCTAGGTGGTCAGTTCGAAAGGTTCCTGGACGACCTCATCAACAAGTCCCGAAGGCTTGGCATGGTGGAGGTCTGGCATGAGTTGAGGGCTGCTCGAAACAGCAAACCTAAATAGACAGGCGACCATCACTCTCCGTGGTCCCCGGTGGACCATGGATCATGCCCTGATCTCGTTCTCCGGGGACCATCGAGGCCCGGGATAGTGGTGTGGTATGTCCCTACCTTCGACTTCTTCTCCGGGCCTCAACTCTTCTCCCCCTCGTCCGTATTGTGATGAGACACGACGGAGATCTCCGACCTGCAGCCCGGGTTCTCGTCCTCCTTGTCCCAATCCTAACTGTCGGATGGTCACGTTACCCCCCCCTTTATCGTGCAGGAGAAGCCTCACAATCGGCTCTTAGGGGAAGTTTTCTTTCCGACGATCTAAAACATCGAGGACGTCGAGGTCGAGGGGGAGGCCCGTCCCGGATCCGGGATATATCTCTCTGTTTTCGAGGATACCTCCCCCGGCCTCCCCTTCTCATAAGTTGTTCGTAGAACTACTCTATACACCCGTTATTTATTTATTTCTCTCTCCCCCTGCTCCGAGGACCTTCATTGTATCTCTCGCGTGCTTGAGGGAACACCCGGCCTCGCGGGCGACCTGGTCCGCCTTCCAATCAGGATGCTCCTTGATGGCCTTCGTGATCAGTCGGGCCTTCACACCCCTGATGCCCTTGGCCCCGTCCTCCGCCATCCTCCTATCTCGGTCCGACTCTCCCTGGAACTCTTCGAGCTTCCTCCTGAGCTCCTTGCTCTTGAATTCCTTATACGCTCGGAGGGTCCTCTCCGGGAGCATCGGGAACGTGTAGTGCCATCTCTCCTCATGATAAGGCTTAGTCTTGGTGAATGGGTTCCGCTTGGAGTAGAACACCTTGAGGTATCCCCTCTCGAACCCGCGAGCATAGACCCAGAAGCGATACCGGGCCCTGATCTTGAGGGCAGGGTCGAGTAGGTTGTAGTTGGGGATAAGGAGACAGTAGATATGGTTCATCTCCCTGGCGATCGAGAAGGCCTTGATGAGTCGGATCTGGAACTTGTTCAATGCCGTCCGACTCATGAAGTCACACACGGCCTCGTCATGGAGGATGAAGGATCCATGCGGAGCCTCGTACATCATCTTGATCAGGTCGCTGGCGTCGTAAACGACATTGTTGAGTGAGTAGTATCCATCATAGAACATCTTCGCGTGCATGGCCAAGGACGACTTCCCGGACCCCTCGGGTCCGTCGAGGATGATCACATAGTCGAAGTCGTGGACGGTGGTCCCCTTCTTAAGATACTTGATGAAGGCTTCAAGACGATCGCTCATCATCAAACTCCTGGGGGATGGATTCGGGATCGAAGTCGTGCTTGTATTCCTTAAGATGCTTGAACCCCATCTTGTTATTATGGATGACCTTCGAGGCCAGCATCAACTTTTCCTTGATCCTCTTCCTTTTATTGATCCCGGCCCTGACAGGGTCGGTCGCGACCAACTCGAGCTCCTGGTCGGAGCCCCTATCGTCGATCTTCCCCCACTTGGCCATTTCCTTTTTATCGAATATCGAATGGAGGGTGATCAGGAGGAGGTCGACCAGGTCCTCGAACTCCTTTTTCCATCCATCCTTTGCGGCCTCCTGACCCATCAGGTAGTGGTAGTAGACGATGATCGAGTTGAAGTCCATCTTGTTGGGGAATACGGTCGTCTCGCCGCTCATGATCTCACCCGGAGAGCGTGCTCGCTGACCTCAGGTCGAGGTGTCGATGGAGCTTGTGAAGGTAGAGCCTCGCGACGGCAAGGGACGTCCTGTTCCCGAAGATCACCCGGTCACTGAAGTATGAACTCGGGAGGAGCTCCGGGGGATAAAGATGACCCTCGTCCTCGACCAGGAGGAGGATCCCGTCGAACACCTCCCGGATCTGTTGGGACGAGGCCCCCCTCTTCACCAGGTCGAGGGCCGTCTCGATATCCTGCATCACGGAACTCTGCTGGAACGTGAGGATCCTGTCGGCCATCTAATCGAACTCCTCGTCAGGACGTTGAACCATGGGGACGGGAAGGGAAGCGTTGGAGTAGTCCTTTTTCTGGGTCTCGGAGTCGGACCTGATCGCCCAACTCACCAATACCTGACTCCTCCCCAGGAGCTTCCGGATCTCCTTGGTCATCTCCGAGGATTTGATACCGTACTGATCCGGCTCCTCCTCGACTAGACGGTAGACCCACCGACCAGGTCGATACTCATGGGGTTGTCTGATCATCCGGAGGTTCGGGATCAGGTAGTAAAAGAACGTGGGCATGACCTCGAAGTCCCTCGAGACGAGGACCTTGTCGGGGACGATCTGCATCCACCTCCTCTTGAAGTAGATCACGTAATCCTTGTCATTCCTCTCCCCGATCGGGATTGCCCATGGGTCCGGCCACGTTCCAGGGACTACTACCGTATTCCCGTACGAATTGATGATCGGAGAGTCCCCGTCTTTTTTTTTACCCAGCTTCCACCGGATGTAGTTGGCAGCATCCCACACGTCGTAGATCAGGCCTTGTCGGAGCCCCTTGATCCACACCACCCGGGCGTCGAACTCTCCCCCGATCATCATCCCCCTCCGCTTGTGGCGGTAGTGGGTCAGGTAGTAGGTGACGGCCAGGAGACACATGGAGAGGCCCGCGACGATCCACCAGACCCCGTGATACATCAGGGTCGGCTGGAGCCCGAACTCCAGGATCAGGCTGAACTCGTAGGATATCATCCACGGGATCCAAAAGCAAATGAAAACGAAGACCCCGATCGTCCAGAGGTAGTAGATCACGGAGATCGCGAGGATCCACTTGATGATGATCACAAGGAACCTGTTCGTCTCGGTGTTCATCATCTCACCCCCGTTGCGACGTCTTCCTTCATGACCTCGTGCTCGACCAGGCGGGGTTGCTCCACCGCTGCGGCCGCGATCCTATCCCTCGTCGGTGGAGACATGGACTCGCCGATGTCCCAGGCCATGTCCTCCATTATGTCATAGTGGATCTGTTGCTCGAACGAGTACCGGAACCCATCCTGGCAATCGATAACGTGACCGTCGATGTCCACGTGTCCTTCGACGGGGATCGGGATCTTGATGTGGCCGATCCCGGAGAACCCTCTGGCGTTGACCCACATGGTACGACGGTTGAGGTCGGACACCATCCACTGGGGGATGATGTAGGGCGTGGACCATCTCCACCGCCGGGAGGACACGAAGACGATATGGTAGGACTTCCACGGCTCGATGGACTTCACCCTGCCGTGTCTCTTCTCGGGGACGTCCAGGTCCCCCGTGATCCTCATGAACTTGAGCTGGGACGGCTTGTTCTCCGCTCCGGACCTCCGATGCGAGTGGACCCACCTATCGTAGTGGTCCCGAGGCCCGATCTCGGTCTTCACCTTCCGGGTCGACCGGACGGCGTAGATCAAGGAGGCGGGGTCGAGGCCGAAGGCCCCCAGGAACTTGGTGATGATCACGAAGACGAAGAGGAGGATGATCAGGGGCATGACCCAGCCGAAGTCCAGGAGATCACTTCCTACGGAACAGGAGCTTCCGGACACCAGGACCGGAGACCTCGAGGTTCTTTTGGACCACGTCGAAGAGGGTCTTTATCACGATCAACATGAAGACGATCCCACAGAGGATTAGCATCCAGTCTACGACCCACTGGAGGATACCGTAGGCGACCTGAACCAATTCGAAGTAGGCCATGACATCACTTCCTCCGGATGGCCCCACCAATGGCCGATGCGCTCTTGAGGGCCGTGGTTGCTGCTCCTTGGATCTCCTGGGACGCTCCCTCGAGGTCCCCTAGGACGGCCTTCCTGAAGGCCATTCCCCCCTTGACCGTGAAGTAGATCGGCACGAACAAGGCCACCATCGCCAGGATAAAGATGATTATCCCGAGGACGGCGTCCACGAAGTCGAGGAGCCCTTTAGCGAGGCCTCCAGCTGTTATCCCCAAGGTCTCGAGGAGCCTCGCGAAAGCGTAGATCGGGAAGAGCATCTTAAGGATCGTGTCGAAGACCGTCCCGTCCAGGCTGTCGATGATCCCCAACGCATACTTGGTGATGATAGCGGCCGTCAGGATGGAGGCCCTCGCGATCTCACCGGCGAGGGCGATGACAGGGGTAGGATCCCCACCGGCGACCTGGAGGAAGATAGCGGTCATGCCGTAGAAGATCCTCTGGGCATACTCCATGATCGCGGTCTCTTCAGAGACCTCCGTCCCCGGTGTGGAGCCCGTAGTCTTCGCCCAATAGAAATCATTAAGTTGGACGCTGTGCTGGACCGTCCAGAAGTAGTGGTATAACGGTGTGGAACCTCGCTCGATCTCAAGGTACTGCATTAGGTCGAAATCCCCATCGGGGGCGTGAGGGAAGTTTAATTCGGGGAACTCGCTGCCTTCCTTATTGAGAAAGAAGGTATCCTCCCACTTCCTCGAATCGTTCATGTGGACGTCCCAGAGGGGCAACCACAGCCTCGTATCCTTTTTGACGCTGAGGAGGACCTTGATCCATCCACCCCAATCGATCGTCGATATGTTGTTCGACAGAGGATCCCGCATCGAGAAGAGGATGAAGTCGTTACATTGGTAGGGGCCGATCGAGAAGAGTGTCTCCTTGTCCCCATCATCGAAATCCAGAGCCATGAGTGTGACGTCCCAGGTGAGGTTAGGGACCGAGGACCTGTAGGGCATCATGAACGTCAGGTAGTGGGACGTGTTGACATGGTCCGGATCCACGTAGGTATAGAACTCGATCTCGTCCTCTGCATCGAACCACTGATTGAGGCCGTAGGCCGAGTTGCCGAACCCGTTGACAAAGTCAAAGCTGTAGCCCAGGGAGAGGTTGAGGTCATTCACTGAGATCTCGTAGAGGTCCGGAGCCTCTTCGTTGTAGTAGGCCACGGTGGACCTGTTCCATGAGCCAGCGGTGTCGAGGGAGTCGGGCTCGATGTAGAAGTCGACGTAGTCGTCGGAGTCGTACCAGACATAGGTGATGAAGAGGTAGTAGGTCGAGGGCCTGATGGGGGCGTCCACGTAGCAGTAGGTCCGGTTCGATCTGGTGAAGTGGTCGTCGTCGTCGGTCTTCGAGGTGTCCGTCGGGTCCATCTCCTGGGACCAGTAGATCAACTCATGGGAGCCCGAGGTGAAGGAGATCCTCATGTCATTGAGGGCGTGAGGTGAGCCCCCATCCCTCTCCGTGATGTTCCTCTCGAAGGTCCAGTTGGTCCCTCTGTCGATCTCGTAGAGGTAGAGGAGGGCCGACGTCCAGGGTTCGTCACTCGTGGCCACGGGTAGCCTGACGAGGGTCCTAGCGGCTCCACTCATGATGATCTCGGGTCCGAACAGACACACCTGGGCGAAGGCGATCTCGAAGTCTGTGTCCGGGACGACGTCGGCTCGAGCCTTCGTCTCCTTGGTCCAGCCCCCGAACCAGACTCCCTCAGGAACAGGGTCCCAGGTATCGTAGTTGCTGACCTCGCTGGGGTCCAGGACATTCTGGTATTCGTCGGCCTGTCGGGCTGCCCTAAAGTTGATCTCTAGCTGGTCGTACAATACCGCCCCCTGGGCCGTCGACGATAGCGTCAGGACGACCAGGAGCAGGCCCACTATCTTGAAGTAGATCCTTCTCAATAAAACACCACCTGAAGTTAATTCCGGGCCCGTAGCCTTCAACCTCCTCGAGGTCGAATCCAGCAGACCCGTTCCGGATGACGTCCGCGACCCGGTGGTTGATCCACAGGACCGGGAGTCGGCTCGGGATGATGATCTCACGTTTCCCGCAGTACAGGAGGATATCTCCTGCACATGCGTATCCTTCCGTCCTCTGGTCCTCCAGGACCTTCGCGGCCAGGAATCGTTGGACCAGGCTGTTCAACCTGGTATGGTCGTAGTCAACGCTCACTGGGGAAGGCCCCCATGATCTTGGACCTTCGGCCGACGAAATATCCGAACGAAACACCTGCCAGGGTGCAGGCGGTCTGCACCAGAATCACAAACACAATAATTATGGTCTCCATGAGCATCCCGGTTAATTAACATCATGTTACTTATTTATATTTTCGTAGTACTCCTCTCCTCAACGTTCACCGGCATAAAGGAGGTGAAAAATATTTTGAACTCGAACAAGAGGAGGGTCCTGGTCTTCCTCATGGTGGTGATGTTCGGATTGGTCTCGCTCGTAGCGATGGCCTCCAACGTGGCGGCCGACGCGGCCAGCGACATCGCGAACCTCACCACGACCACCAGCGCGATGCTGATGGCCCTCATACCGCTGATAATCACGATCGGGATCTTCACCATGATCCTGGGACTGATCGTCTTCAAGGGTATGCGAGGCAAGTGACGACCATGGGGGGAGGGAGTCCCCCCGCAGGTGCCCCCGGGGAGCATCCTCCTACGTTCTGATCCCATCCTCCCGGGGGCCCCTCTTATTTTTCACTGGCATAGCACCAGGTGGTACAAGATGGACTTCCTAGGAGCGACAACGATATTCAAGAGGGACCACCCTCACAACTACTGGGTGAGGATCCTGTGCTTCGCCTTCTCGATCGTATTCATCGCCTTGTGGATCACCGAGGACGTGGAGGCCACGGACCAGGACGTTTTCACGGGTCCCCGGTCGGATTATCCGTATCTCAATTATATGTACTCCTCTTTTCAGTTCGTCCACCTTAAGGAGGACCTTATCGGGCTGGCCTATAACAACATCGATGGCGACCTCATTTTCGCGTACAAGCGGGAAACGTCGGATACTTGGAACAAAACGGAGGTTGCTGCATATAATTGGGATGGGCTAAACGGACCCTGGAGGGCGTACGGCGTTGTCGCTACGTCCAATGGTTCAGTGGCGATATGCGCCGGGAATATCGACGGTACGACCGTGGACTCGGTGTACCTATGGGTCCACTTCCTGGGGGATGATTGGGATACGTGGGACGATGAAGAATTGATAGATTCGTCCGTTGGTTATATCGGGGCCGTCGCAATCAATGACACGGACCGTATTATGTTCGCGTGCAGGCGAGGTTCCGGCACACCTTATCCGATCTTTTATCAGATATTTGATTTCCCGAATTACACTATCGAGGATTTCACGTCCTGGCAGGGTAAGGGCTGGGGCGGTGGTGCTACGCTATCAAATTATATCACCCTGGCCGTGAACCTGTCCGGCGAGTTCCATCATGTGGTTCGGGGGAACGACGGTATCGATTATTACATCGCTCATTCCGACCTATGGACCGATAAACACATGATCGCTGGCAGTAGTTCGTACATGGTCCGATCTGCGGGATTTCTGAACAATGATATGCTGGTGGCCTGCGGGATGTGGGGCGACGATACCATGGAATACTGGTTCCAGACCGAACACGAAGGGGCGTTCACCCGTCGTCGTCTATCAACGGACTCCAACGAGTGGCAACGGGGCGCGGTCCTGTCGCTGCTGGCCAATTCCAACGGTACGAGGGTCCTTGCGTATAACACGGTGGACGACCACGTATTCAAATGGGCGTCCACGTGGAACGGGTCCGAAGCGTCGTGGCAGAATTCCAAGGTCGAAACGGATATCTACGACTCGGGTTACATCCGCACGGTGGGACACTGTAATCATCGGTGGCCCCAGGACCCCGATGGTCGCCAGTGGGCCATGCCGACGGGTGGGTGGACGTTCGTAGGCTGGAACGACACCGGGTCCACGGACACCCACGAGGTCATGTGGAACGGGACCGAATTCTACGGAGATCTCACTACGGAGCCCCCCGTGATCAACACCACGGCCCTCGATGCTGCTACCTACGGGGTCTACTACACCTTCACCCTCGAGGGCGGGAACGGGACGAACCCGTTGAACTGGAGCCTCCTGATCGGCCCCTCGTGGATGTCCCTCGGCCTCTGGAACGGGACCCTCTACGGGATGCCTGACGGGACCGGCACGGAGACCGTGAAGGTCCGTCTATCGGATGTGATCCCCAGGACCGATGATGAGCAATGGACCTTGACAATCGGGTCGGCCTCCGAGGGTGAGGGAGCCGGAGGAGGGATCTGGGGAGATATGTGGTTGGGTGGAGAACACTGTTCCTCGGCCGGGGTCCTGTTGTTGATCATCCTCTTCGCCCTCGGCATCATGGGTATCGTAGGATCCTGGGAGCGGTGAGGCCGGGGGGAGGACGTCCCCCGGCCCCTGGTGCATCCCATCGCTGGCTACCCCACCTTGTGACCGAGTACAATGAGCCAGCAGGGGTCCATAGGTAAGAGGTCCTCGTGCCGGATCTGGTAGTCCTCGGGGAAGACGGCTACGTCGTGGATCCTGCGGATGACCCTCGACTCGACCTTGACGATAATGGGTCTCTCGGTGTCCACGTCGTAGCGGCCTGTGTCCTTCATGAGGTGGACGATATCCTGGGACTCGAACCCTACCAGGGTGGACTGTTTTGGCTGCTTGAACTTCGACAGCATGTGGTCCCAATGGAGGGAGAGGGGCCGGTAGATCAACCTCAGGCGGTCATGTGCGATGGCGTGGAGCTCTACGTCCGTGAGGAGGACTGAAGCGGTCCTCGCCTGCAACTTTTTCACGGCCTCACCTCCACGTCGAGGAGCCCGGTGGTCTCCTCCTCCCTCCACCTATCAAGAGCCCAGAATTCTCCAGGTGAGGTGACGGCCCTCGTATTCCGATAATAATCCCTCTCGAAGAGGGCCTGGTATCTACGTTTACACCGTCGACACATCCTCTGGAGGTCGGACCTGGCATGGACTATCAATTCACCACAGACATAACAATGCGGTAGCCAACTTCTCTTCAATCGATGGTTATGCTTACCCCAGCTCACTCCACCACCCCGAGGTCGACCTGGTCGGAGGGGAGGGGGCCGGGGTCGTCGTCGTCGATGATCGAGACGAGGACCTCCCACATCCCGGGCTCGTCCTCGAGGGGCGTGAGGTTGAGGGCGACCTGGTGGAGGAGGCCCCTGTCCTGGAGGGCGTGGATCACCACGGGGACGTCTACGAAGGGGTATCGAGAGGGGATGGAGATCCACCCCTTGCCCCCCATCTTCATGAGGTCGAGGGGCCCCTCGATCTGGTGATAGATATCGGCCTCCCGGGTCACGAGTACCGACCCCTTATGACTGTGGCGAACAAATTGAAGACGATAAACAACGGCAGGATCAGTATGAAGGACTCGGCCATGTCGGCGTAACTGATCCCGGAACCCACCTCTCCCCGGACCCTCGTTTCATTGAACCAGTCTCCGACCTCATACTGGTGGAACTCGGCCCTTCCCGCGGCGACGAGGACAGGATCCTCGTCGGTCAGGTTGACGACGAGCATCGGAGGAGAATTCGACAGGAAGGCCTTCTGACTCTCCTCCTTGCCGATGATCTCACCCTCCACGTGGACAGGTTGGCAGAGCCAAAAGATGGCGATGGCGAGGACCGCGACAAAGACCGCGAGAAGGATCCAGCCCAAGGCGTAATCTCTCACAGGATCGCCTCCAGGTTCGCGATGGAGTCCACGATCTGGGCCCGAGTCCCGCTGACGACAGAATCCTCGTAGGGATCCATGTCGTCCATCTCACCCAGCCACTCGTGGGCGATCTCCAGGAGCCTCATAACGTGGAGGATGCCGGGGGTGGTCATTCGGGCCCCACCTCCGCCCGGAGGACGTTCTGGACGTCGTCCAGCAGGTTGATGGATTCGACCACCTGGTGCTGGGCATCCTCGTAGTCACCCACCTTCATCGCAGTCATGGCCCTGGACACCCTCACGTGAGCATCCCAGAGCCAGTCGTAGGCGTCGTCCAGCTGCTCCTGGCTCATTCGAACACCCCCATGATGGCCCCGCACCATCGACAGAAGGGGGTCCGGCCGTCCTCCTCTTGACCCTTGCACTCAGAGCATTCGTAGATGTGGATCGGCCCCTCGTCACCATCGAGGACCTCGTCGAGGATCCATCGGCCGACAGGTCTTTTCTTTAACTCCAGGATCCTGGTGTTCAGCTCCAGGAGCCGGGTCCAAATGTCCTGTTGGTCCTGGGTCCATCGCCTGTCCTTGTGGATCCACCAGATCCAGGTTGCGGTAAAGAACCCGAATAGGAATATCGACAGGAAGAGGAGGTCGACGTAGGAGATCACTCGACCACCTCCACCTCGATATCTTCTCGAGGATACCAGGCTCCACAATGGATACACTTGTACTTCTGGACCGGCGGGACGAGGCGTAGGACCTCCCCGCAGGCTGGGCATCTCTCCTTCCCCTTCTCGAGGGCGTAGGCGAGGAGGATCATGATCGCGAAGATCAACCCGAAGACGAGGAGGGCATCCTCAAGGGACAACGAAATCATAGGGCCACCTGACCTATCAGGGCCTTGAGGATGGCCCTCTTCTCGTCCACGGTCATGCCCTCGAGGAGGGCGGCGGCCGTCTCGTCCGGGTCATGGGGCACGGTCCCGTTGTAGCCGTTCCGGGCCTCGTGGATCCTGGAGGCGACCCCCTTCGAGTCACCCTTGAAGTAGTGATCCTTGTAGACCTGAAACGACTTGTGGCGTGAGAACTTCATCCCGTCGACGTCACTCACTCCCTTGGAGACGTTGATGGTGATCGCGGCCTTCCTCCCTACGACGTGGGACCGGATCATCTTCAACTCCTTGGTGGCCCCGTGGCCCCTCTGACCGTGGGCCTTACTAACAGTCCCAGTGAACAGGCCCGACTCCTCCGCTCGACACCTCAACTTCCGGTTGAACCCACCCTGGAGGGGGAGTTTCCCGTCCCTGGCGGTCACAAACAACCACTCGGAGTTGATGTGAAGCTTCTTCCGGATCCGGGACCACTGTTCGAGGACGGTCCGGGCCTCGGGTATGAGGTCGATGTTGTCCTTGGTGACCTTCCCCTTCTTCCTCTTCCCGTAGACGTCGAAGGTCCCGTCGTTCTTCCTGATCATGGTCCCGTCCTTTAACCCGACCTTGATCCCTGCGGCCTCGTGGATCCTGAGAGCGGTGTAGAAGATGAAGGCTGCCGGGGCCCAGGTCCTCGGGTCCTCCTTCTTGAGCCAGGGGAGGAACTGGTTCTCGTAACGACCGAGGAAGTCGTCAGTCAGGACCATGTCGTCCTCGGGGGTCTCTGCCAAGGTGTAGATCCCGAGGTTTACGACCTTGAGGTCCTCCTTGGAGAAGATGGACTTGCCCCGATACTTCACCTCGTATCTGAGGAACTCGGCCAGCTTCTTTAGACCCTTCGAGTAGTGGTTCCATGTGGACTCCACACCCTCGGAGCCCTCAGGCCACCGGAGGTCGAAGTAGCTGATCAGGACGTCAGGGGTCAGGTCCCGGTAGTCCTGGAGGACCTCGTCGTTCGGACCGAGCCAACCCAGGTCCCGCATCGCCCTCTTGACGACAGTGAAGCGAGCCTTGACCGTGGTGGGGGACATCGACCTGGTGGGTCGATCCCTCACGATGGTCCCCTTACGCCTCATCCACATCTCGAATTTAGATGTCCAGGGTTCCTGCATCGGTCCACCTCAGTAGTTGGTGGTGGGGAGCTTCGAGTAGAGGTCCTGCAGCTTTGAACGGACAGCATCATCGACGAACCTTGACAGGTTCCTCGCGGTCTCAGGTCGGGATTGGATCATATCCTCGACGGCACTAGCCAGGTCGGCGTCCAGGGACACCTTCCGATATCTTGCTCCATCATTGGCGGTCATGTGATGCACCTTGGGAGCATATAGGGAGCATTAACGATATAAACCTTTCCTCCATATATGGAGCAAACGAGAAAGGTGCAACAATATATAGGGGACATGGGGATAGGAGGAAGGGAACATGACCTCAGGACCCCGAAAATACAGGAAGGTCTCCATCGCGGATGACCTCGTGAACAAGATTGAGAAGATCGTCGAGGATGGTCACCTCGGATACAGGTCGACCTCAGATTTCATACACGAGGCTGTGAGACTCCGTCTCCAAGATCTCCAAAAACGGGAGCCTTGAAATCGACGGAGATCTCCGCGCCGGCGGGGGACGTCCCCGGACGAGGCCTCGGCGTCGACGGGGTAGTGAATCGGGACTTGGTAACAAACCCCAAATTTTCGCGCGCAGGCCGCGCCCTTGCCGGGCGCGGCTCCGAGGGCCCGTACCGGCATGACATCAGTGTCTTAGGAGGTGCCAGGGTGTGCGCCCCGGGGGTCGGGGGAGGTGCCCGAGCCGGGCATCGAGCCCCGAGGTAGCCAGTAAGTCGAAAAAAGAGGT
>CBDVER010000011.1:0-13496 GCA_965373055.1 uncultured Thermoplasmata archaeon | reverse complement strand
ATGGCAAGGAAACCAAACAGGATGTACCGCCAGATCAAGGGCCCCGCCTATACGAGGAGAGAGTACATGGGCGGAGTGCCAGCCTCCAGGATCACCCAGTTCGTGATGGGGAACCGCACGGAAACGTTTCCCGTGAAGTTCCACCTCATATTCAAGGAGCCGTGCCAGGTAAGGCACATCGCACTGGAGGCGGCCCGTATCTCCGCCAACAGGTACATCTCCAAGATGGCGGGATCCATGAACTACAGATTGACCGTCAGAGTCTACCCCCACCACATCCTAAGGGAGAACAAGCAGGCCACTGGAGCCGGAGCTGATAGGGTCTCCCAGGGGATGAGGAACTCCTTCGGGAAGAACGTGGGGACGGCCGCCAGGGTGAAGCAGGGACAGGAGGTCATGACCATAATGGTCAACGAGAGGATGGCCGTGAATGCGAAGATCGCCCTCAGGAAGGCCTCCCATAAGCTCCCCAGCCCCGTGAACATCGTCAGGGTGCAGTGAGAAATCGTTTTATCACCCTACCGCTCTAAGGGCGGAGATGCCCAGAAAGAAGAAGGCCCCTCCGAACCCAAAGGATCCCGAGATGACCGACCCCAGGGACGAGTATCTCTCTCGATTCATCAAGGATAAGGAGGGAAAGGACCTGGGCGAATCCATCGGGTTGGACGGGGACAGGCTGATCATCAAGGACCGAATGGATTTTTACAGGATACCGCTCAAGAGCGTTGTCCTCATGGAGGATCACATCCGGATAACCGGCAGGGTGAACTGGAAAAAGGCCAGGAAGGAGGGGGAGAAATGGAGGACCTCGGAACTGGACCCCCTCTACGGCGGAGATGAATGATATGGACGATTTCAAGAACAAGCTGGTCATCGTTGTCAGAACGGACGTCAAACTGAGCCCGGGCAAGATGGCGGTCCAGGTCGCGCACGCTGCGGTCACGTGCGCACTGGAATCAAAGGCGAAGAGACCAAGATGGTTCAAGGAGTGGTACAACGAGGGGCAGAAGAAGGTCGTTGTCAAGGTGAAGAACAAGGAGGATCTATTTTTCCTCAAGGAAAGGGCGAATGCCCTGACCATAACCACCTCCCTGATCAAGGATGCGGGAAAGACCGAGGTGGAACCCGGAACGATCACGTGCCTGGGGATAGGCCCGGGCCCCACCCCCGAGATAGACAAGGTGACGGGGGACCTCACCCTGATGTAGGTGATGATATGGCCCCCTTCACCTTGAAGAACGAGACCCGGGTAGTGGGTATCGATGACGGACCATACGTGAGGGGGTCGGAGAGAACCCTGATCGTAATGACGATCTACCGCCTCGACGGATACATCGACGGCTTCCTCTCGGGGTGGATAGACACCGACGGATCGGACGCCTCTGAAACCATAGGGAGATCGTTGAACAACAGCAGGTTCAAGGACCAGATAAGGTGCATCATCTCCGACGGGGGATGCCTGGCCGGCTTCAACGTCCTGGACCTCTCGGCCCTCTGCGAACTCACCTCCCTGCCGGTCATCACCGCATCGGACGAGCCCCCCGACACGGATTCCGTTATGCGGGCCCTCTCCTCCTTTCGTGATGGTGAGGGGAGGCTAAAACTATTAACCGCCCACACCCCATATCCCATCACACTGCCGGAGGGGAAGTGCTGGATCAGGTTCGAGGGCATCGATGGACCCGATGCCGAGAGGGTGGTCCGGAGGGCAACCATCAGGGGGCGCACACCAGAGCCTGTAAGGATCTCCCACATGGTCGCCAGGTCCCTCTCTGACTCAATGGATCGGAGGTACAACAGATGAAAAGCGACGTCAGGATCATACTGCTTCGAATCGCTGGCATGGGTGGGATGGAGAGGTACATCAACCTCCGGACGAAGGACCTGGGGGGTGAGCTGGGGATAAGCCAGCAGTCAGCATCGATCTACCTCCGGGACCTGGAGGATAATGGGTCCATAGAGAGGATAAGGAAGAAGAGCGGGGGCAAGGTCAGGATAACCACCCTGGGCATAGACCTGCTGAGGGGGCTCCATGAGGAGCTCAACGGCCTGTTTCACAACAGGAGGACCATACAACTGAGGGGGCGCATCGACGAGGGGCTGGGCGAGGGGGCCTACTACCTATCCCAGGAAGGGTATACGGAGCAGATAGTGAAGTTGTTCGGCTTCAAACCTTACCCCGGGACGCTCAACATCTCACTGGAGGGGGAGTTCTCTCCCTCGATCGACCTGCTCAGGCGTGGGCCCGGGATCGAGATCAGGGAGTTCTCCTCTGTGGGGAGGACGTTCGGAAGCTGCCTCTGTTATCCCTGCACAATAGAGGATCAGGAGGCGGTGATAATGGTCCCGGAGAGGACGATACACAAGAACACCCTCGAGATCATAGCCAAAAGGCGGCTTCGGGACCATCTGGAGGACCTCGTCAACATCGAGCTTCAGTTCCCGGCCTATTTGGATGGGTCGTAGAGCTTCTCCCGGAGGATGTCGCTCATCCGGGACATGCATATCGACAGGACCTGGTCCACATTTCCCTTCCCGTTGATACCGGCGGCGCCGTCGTGTCCGCCTCCCTGGTTTCCTGTCTCCGCTCCGATCCGGGACATGAACTCGCCCAGATGGATGCCCATCCCGATGATATGGGGCTTTGCCCTGGCGCTGATCCTCAGGTCGCCCTTCCGGTTCGAGCCTATGAACACTATGTCCGCCCCACAGATGAGCAGGGACCTTGCGGCCGACGCCTCGAAGGTCGACACCCTGGACGAGGCGAGGACCTGGTCCCCTATCTTGTGGTATTTCACCCTCTTTACGGCCTTGAGCTGTGCTAGCTTCTTTGATACGTCGAAGTAGTTCTCGCCCTCGATGACGGAGAGCACGCCCTCCATCGAAACGGAGGAGCCGTTCAGGAGGAATGAGCAGATATCCATATCCTCGGGATCTGCGAACCTGAACTTGCCGGTATCCGCTATGATGCCCGCTATGCCCGCAAGCGCCATATCGTCTGTCAGCTCCGATCCCGTGAGCATCGCCATCTGCAGTGCGATCTCAACGCAGGCGGACCTGTCGCTGTCCACGTATATCTCGCCGGGCCAGTTGTCGCTCTTGAGGTGGTGGTCGATGACCCAGTATTTTGGCCACCCTGACACATCCCCGTTCGACACCTGCAAGGGAGAGGAGGAATCCAGAACTATCACCAGGTCGTGATCCATCACGTCGGGATCTATCACCATCTTCTCTCCGAGGTGCTCCAGCAGGGCTCTACCGGGGGCGGATATCGAATCGTGGGCGCCCATCTCCAGCCAGGGAAAGGTGTATTTCAGGACCAGGGCGGACGCCACGGCGTCCAGGTCCGCATTGTGATGTGTCAGCACCAGTACCCTATCGTCCCTTCCCAGAAGAATATCGTTTATTATCTTCCAGAGGAACAGCTCATCCCTGGCCTGGGGAAGAAGCCCATTGTTGAAAGACCACCCCTGTTCGGAGCGCTCCGGTGTACCCATGCATACCTTCCCGGCCCTCACTGGTAGCCTCTGAGAGCCTCGTTGAGCTCGGAGCCCAGCGACTCGTACATCTTCTTGATCTGGGACTCCTGTTTCTCCATGGAGGATACCCTGACCCCTATGGTCTCCGCCTCCTCCTCGAGGTCCTTTCTCAATGCCTTGATATCATCCACCTTGAGGAGCAGACCCCCCACCTGACGGAATACATCGCCGCCCTTGTGACCCTTCAGGGCCTCGATGGACATCGCAACCTCCCTCTTCCTGGCCTCCATCTCACCTCTCTGTGAGATGACCATCTGAAGCTGCTGTTTCAGCTGTTCGAACTGTGCTAACTTTTCCTGAAGATCCTGAGGGATGTTCGGCATTGCCATGATGTATCACCCGCTGTTGGGCCCAGATAAGGGGGCCCGTATAATAGGCTTTTGGACCTCACTGCGATACGGCCTAACCTTGACGTATGGATACGGGTGAGTGTCAAGGTTAGGCCTCTCCCAACTTCGACACGCTCAGATCATATTTGATATGTCAAAGTTGGGATACAGCCTAACCTTGACGTATAAGTATAGATACGTGTCAAAGTTGGGATGCGGCCCTGACCGCAACCGCAAGAAGGCCGAGATAGGAGTTCAACATGGCCCGGAGCGTGGAGAGATCATCCGCCCTCAGCTCCAACCTTAGGACATCATCATCGAGAATATCGATCCTCACCTCCCCTCCCGAGGGGGCGGATAGGGATTCCAGCCTGATGGCCTCCAGTACCGAAGTTGCAGAAAAGCCGTCCGTATTCATCTCGAGAACGATCGAGCCCTTCATCTGGACCCACGATCCTATCTGGCCTTGATGACCTTCTTTCTGTTGGGGCGCTCCTTGTAGAATATCTTGTATCCGCATTTGGAGCACTGGATACCTATAGGGCTGAACTCCGTGATCAGCTTCTCACCGCATCTTCCACAATTGTACATGTTACAACCGTCCCAACCTGTTCTCGATGGTCTTGAACTTGCCGGTCCTGGGAGCATACGCCCCACCAGCATACTTCAACGAGCAGGACCTGCACTCCCATATCCCCGCGGAAACCCTCTTAACGCTCTCCTTGCAACATCTGGGGCAGGGGTACTTCTTGGTCTTGGAGGCCTCAAGAGAACGTATCTGTTTCTTGACGCTCAGACCGTAGCGTGGGCCGAATTTGCCTGAACTGCCTACCTTCTTCGTCCTTCTGCTCATGATCGAACCTCTGGTGAATTGCGTTGTTCCCACTACTGGGATGTCCACTACAACGACATTCATTATTTATAGGTTGCGCACGGGAGACCCCCCATATCAACGAAGCGAACCCCTCACAACCTCGGCAGATGACCTGGCCAGCCGATAGGCCCTCTTCACCTCTTCAGAGGTGAAGTGCCCACATCCTCCAAGCTGCACGGCCCGGACCCATCCGCGGGGGTCAAGGGTCATCGTGATCCTGCCGTCGCTCACGCCCTCCTCCTCCGCGGTGGGGTCGAGTATGAGCTCACCTGCCACCTTGGCAAAAGTGAGCGTTACAGGCATCTCGCCCAGTGGGACCGGCCTGTCCTCCCCCATGCCAAAACGGGAATTCGGGAACACCATGCCCCTCATGGATAGAACGATGCCCAGCGTGCTGGCATCGAACAGGTTCCCGTCGTGATCGAGCACGTGGATGTCCAGGTATAGCCCCCATACGCGCTCACCGGGGGATATGCACAGGCTTTTCATGTCGATCATCCCCGAGTGCCTTATGCCCCTGTCAACCACCCTGGCTATCTCGGTGGCCTCGGCGTCCATATCCTCATCAAATGAGGAGGAGGCTATTTTGGAAAGCTGAAGCCCGGTGTGAATAACACCCTCGTCAGGATGATCGGGATAGGGGCTGGCGGGCATCAGCTTCGCGCCCACGACCAGCTCTGTTCCACCCAGCCTGACCCTTGCGGAGCCGTCTGCATGGGCGATAACGCCCGTCTCCACCACGAGGGGACGCATCTGGCCCAGAGACCTATTATCCCTTCTCCTCCCGGTGCTGATGAGGTCCCGGACCATCAGCGACCTCATTATCGTCTCGGGGTCCTGGCTCATCTTATCAACTCCTCCCCCCATATCGGAGGATCCGCCTCATCGTCCATGATGATGGTATCCGTATCACCATAGCCGGAGAAGGGGGGCTTCTCGATCCTGGATGCCCTATCCTGCCCGTATCTCATCAAAAGCGCATCCCTCTGTAACGCGTGGATGCGCCTGCACGCCTCCACTCCCATGTCCAGGGCCGCCCCGAACTGATCGGGGCCCAAAGCACCATCCATCTGGAGAAGTACGATCTCCCCTGATGAGGGAAGGATCCCGATGGGCATGTCCCCGTCGCCGAAGTTGTCCTCGTCCTTGGAGGGGTCCAGAACTATCCTCCCATCCACCACGCCAACAGCACAGGCGGATACCAGGTCCCTCATCTGGAGGCCCGCATCCGCAAGGGCGACGGAGGCGGCGGTGAGCGCCGCGCATCTCGTTCCCGCGTCGGCCTCAAGGACCTCCACATTGACGTCTATAACGGTCCTGGGGAACCTCTCGACCAGGACCGCATTGGTCAAGGCCTCCGACAGCACCTTGGATATCTCCAGGGACCTGCGGTCCCTCCCGGGCCTCTTCCGATCGGAGACCGAGAATGGGGCCATATTATATGTGCACCTGACCAGGGCCCGATCGGACCTGAGGCCCTCCTGCCTGGCAGGCCTCCTGGGCCCGTAGACCCCAACCATGATCTTGTTCTTCCCCCACTCTATATAGGCGGACCCATGAGCGTTGTTCAGCACTCCGACGTGCAGCCTGATAGGCCTGATCTCTCCATCCGATCTTCCATCCGCCCGACCCCGCTCTGCTCCTCTTGTGGCCATATCGCATCACCCTCTCTCTTCCTCACCCAGCATCTCAAGTATCCGTTCCGACACTTCCCCCATGTGCGGCCGTTCGTCGACAACATCGAGAACACGGCGCACCATCTCGATCCCGGCGGCCTCGCCGTCGGCCCAGATCCATCCGTTCTTGCCGATGAATATCCTGCACCCGGTGCCCCTCTTGACCGCAGCGATCAGGGAGCCGTTCCTTCCGATCAACCTGGGGACCAGGGAGGGCATAATGCCCATGACCTGGCCGGACCTCAGCTTCCGAAGGCCTGGCCCCTTCATGGTCAGGTCCACCCTTCCTATATCGTCAACCTCCATTACCTTGAGGTAGGCGACGTCTCCAACGTTCATGTACTCCCCCGTCCTTCCGAAATCCACGGACCAGGGGGTATCGCTGGCATGGAGCCGGGCACCCTGTGGCGTGTTGATATCGAAGAACCACCTTGATGGGGTATGGTCTTTAACTATCCCAATCAGGAAATCCCCCTTTCCCGGCCGGTACCGTCCCTTCATGGG
Organism: uncultured Thermoplasmata archaeon; assembly: GCA_965373055.1. Taxonomy (GTDB): domain Archaea; phylum Thermoplasmatota; class Penumbrarchaeia; order Penumbrarchaeales; family Penumbrarchaeaceae; genus JAGLEG01. The sequence continues at coordinate 6,574 of CBDVER010000011.1, read as the reverse complement.
GATGACATGGACGGATCGGTCGGAACGGATAAGAAGTCCCATCTGTGTGACGATCAGATGCCTCTCCCCGACCATCACTCCGTTCCCAGTTTTTAACGACCCCACACTCCCTACCCTGTCACCGGGCAGCACGAGGTCCCCGCTGGACCTTCCATGGGTTAGATCATCATCCTGGGCCCTCATCATTATCCCCACTCTCCAGACCGTCCGGGCCTCTTCTGCCCGGATCATCGATCCTTCTTCCGATTGTCGTTTAACAGTTTGGTCTCGGCCTCGCCGTGGGTCCTTGAGTTCAACATATCGAAGAACTCTATCTGCATCCCTGCGGGTATCTCAACCACACAGATCCACTCGCCCGTTGTCGCCCACTCCTCCCTCAGGACCTTGCCGAAACCCCTGACCTCCCCCACCAGCTTCCCGTAATGGGCTCCTGAGACCTTCAGTGCTATCTGCGACATCTCCATTCGGATGGGAAGTATCTTCCTGAGGGCCTTCAGGGCCTCGTTCACCTGGATCTCGGCCGTCTTGAACGGGTCGACGTTGAAACGGATCTCGTCCATTGCCAGCTCGATCCGGGTCGCGGGGTGTGGGGTTCTGGTAACGGGATTGATGCAGTTTCTGGTGATGATGGTCACGATCTGCTTCCTCTTCTCCTCCTGCATCCTCTTTCTCTGTTCGGTGGTGAGCTGTATCTCGCCCTTTTCGATGATTATACTGGCGACCTCGAGAACATCAGATGTGGAGAAGGATTTCGTAAGCAGTTCAGATGATGCCCGATCCCCTTTGTGGGCGTCCTTGAAGATCTCCTCGACCGCGAGGACGTCAGCGATAAGGGCCTTCTCGTCCCCTTCCCTCATCTTCTGGGCGAGGTCGGGGTCCACCAGTATCTCGAACCTCTCGCCGTTACGCTCGAGCCTGGCTATCACCGCATCATCTAGGGAAACCATTGTTTTACCTCATGTCCACTATTTCTTGTTCTGTTCCTTCACGTACTTGATGACCTTTTTAACATCCATCTTGTTGAACGGCTGTTTCTTCTTCACCACCCCGATCTCTATCGCCATGGTGTTCAGGCTGTTCTCATCTGTTGCCGCCAGAAGTGCGCTCAGCCCGAGGTTGATCGTCTGGTCCATGGACAGGCTGCTCCTGTACTTCTCCTCGAATATCTCCATGACCGTTGACCTGCCTGACCCGATGGACCCAGCCTTGTAGGACATCATCGCGCCGGAGGGGTCCGTCTCGTAGAGATGAACGCCTTTCTCATCGACACCTGCTATGAGAAGTGCCGTTCCGAAGGGTCTGACGCCGCCGTACTGCGTGTAGTTCTGTTTGAAATCACAGATCTTCTTCACAAGGACGTCCACGGGTATCCTCTCGTTATAGGTTATCTTGTTGATCTGCGATTCTATCCTGGCCCGGTCGACCAGGACCCTCGCATCAGCGACGAGGCCGCTTGTGGCGCACCCTATGAACTCGTCGATCTTGAATATCTTCTCGATGGAACTTGGAACGATGAGCGGGCTCGTGATCCTCTTGTCGATGATCAGGATCACCCCGTCCCTGTACTTCAGGCCCACAGTTGTGGTCCCGCGTTTGACTGCCTCCCTTGCGTACTCCACCTGGAACAACCTTCCATCCGGTGAGAATACCGTTATCGCCCTGTCATATGCCATGTTTCCCGGTTGCATTTAGATCCCCCTTTGCCTCCTTGTGATCGTGGGAGGAGATCAGATCATCAAGATCGGATTCGAGAGATGAGACCGGCAATCGATTATATAGTTATTGGGGTAATATTTGGACGCCCTCAGGCCTCCCGGTCCTCGTGATAATGCTTCTCTTTTCGTACACCCTCGGGGATATATTTGTTGAAGGCCTTTCGGATCGTCCCCGATACACCCACGATCTCGATCCTCAGGCCTCCCCGTTCCCTCTCCTTCCTGTTGATATCCTCCATGATGGATATCAGATCGGCCTGACCCCGATGGCCCGTCTTGACGATCGCCCACCCCTGGTGAAAATATGAGAGCCACGGCTTGATCCGCTCGAAGGTCTCACTGTCGAGCTCCCTTGTCCGGTCCCTGATGAGCTTGATCAGCAGACCTTTTCCCACCGGCGTATCCGAATGGGTCCTCAGGACGATGTACCTCCTTCGGGAGAGACGGACCATGATGACACAAACAGGGTGTCGGATATAATCGTTTTGGAGGAGGGGCGCCCATGCCCCGGCGATACCAAATATCCTGCCAGGCATATCACATCTCACAAACCTTAATATGATTGAATGGGCATTGATTAAATACGACCATCACATTTGGGCGGATACTGATACAGCGCGCGAGGTTATCACATGGGGCACCATCCGGATAGAATGAAATTCTCATTTGCCCTGCTCACGATGGGCATGATCATAGGGCTCATGCCATTGGTGATCCTCCTTCTGCCGGAAGAGGCCTCCGCCCAGGAGGAGATAATTCTTCCGAACGAGCTGACCGAGTCCGTAATGAGCATAAGGGAAGGAATGGCCATGTCACCGGAGGGACTGGACCTGAGAGCGGAGCCGCAGGCCATCATCATCCCCAACGGATATCGGGCGACCGGCCTTTTCGGGTACGGGATAATAACGAAGATCGGGAGGACCGAGTGGATCGAGGTCGGCTCATGGCATACCCAGCCGTTAAGGGAAAGGCTGTACCTCGGAGGGAGGGCGGATTTCACCATCTTTGCATACAACGAGGATAATTCCGTCAACTGTGATATCGAGTTCAGCATCGGTCGGGCAAACGAGGCGCAGCCTCTGGCCTCTGTCATTACTTCACAGAGGATCGCAGCGGGAACTGACAGGACCCCAATAATCGCGACCCTGCAGTTTCCCGCCGGGAACGACACGACGATCGAGGCCGGGTCCGAGATGGTATTTAGGATCAAGGCGAGATGCAACGGCGGGGCCGTTATGAGCTACGGAAACAGCGATTACCCCTCCGGATTCTCCTTCTTCTCCAACGCGCTCACCATACACTCCCTGTATATGGACCGTGAGAGCATCACCATGGAATACAGGGATGCGTTCATGGTCAATTATGGAAGGATACACACCGCCCTGACCGTGGACAGAGAGCTCATCCAGAACATGCACCTGGACACGCAGATAAACAGTTTCAACAACACGAGGGAGATGATATGGCACCACGAGAGCGGATACGGTGACCATGAGATCATCGCCTCCATATCCTACGACCCGACCGGGGCCAGGAACGTCTCACTCGTTCAGTCCATCAACCTGCCCAAGCCGATCGTCGACGACCTGCAGTTGGTCGTGAACACCCTGAAGGGGAACCTGAACTGGATAGTGTTCTTTATTCTGCTCATCGTCTCATTAACACTCTACGGCAAGCACAGAAAGAAGGTCTGGAAGAGGCGTTTCAAGACGCTGGACCCCTCCAGCGCATCCATTTCCAAACGCAAGAAGAAGAAGATGTGGAAACGGATGAAGAAGGATAGAAGGCTTGCAACCAGGGCGCATAGAATGGAGGAGAAGGAGAGGGATGAGAAGGAGCACGAGGGGGATGGTTTCTCCATCTTCAAGAAGAAGAAGCGGGGACCCATGCCGGAAAGGCCGGCCGCCACGGCCATAGACGACAGCGTGTTCGATGATATCGAATTCGATTGATAGGCTCAGAACTGGAACAGGGTCGCCTGCGAAGATGAGCTCTCCTGCTCATCCTCGAGGTCACTTTGAGGGGGAGACGGATCTACCGATCCGTTGGAGTTCGCTTCCTCGTCATCTTCGGAAATGAAATCGGACAATCCTCCCTTATGGGCCTGTTCAACGGGAGAGGCCTGCTCCTGCTTGATCGTCTCCGCCTCCTTCATCACGGACTTCAGCTCCTTTTCTGAAAGCCTTCCATCTGTCAGGTATTTCATATGTTTGAGCGACAGGCCGGCATCGGCGGCCAGATAGGCGGCCAGCTCCTGGTCCTTCACTACCATCTCACGGTATCTGAAGATGGCATCGTCCTTGATGCTCCTTGCCGAGGTGTGGTTGAGCCTGCCAAGAAGCATGGACAGCTCCTTCAGATTGGCCCTTGATTCTTTCGTCCTGGCCATAACCTTGAGGTAACTGGGAAAACGATATGGGGAGTATCCGGACCTCTTGTGCCTTCTCGCCAGACCAACGGATGCCATCATATCGTTCGCGTAACCCCACAGCTTGTAGTTCTGCCTCCTCCTCACCCTGCCAAGGTACACGTCCGCCCTGGAGAGGAGCTCCATCCCGTACTCGAGGTCCTCCGGATGTGGAAGTTCGGTATGGACGTTCTCCCCGATCCAGAGCAGTAGTTGGTCCGGGGTGAGATCGGAAGAGAGCAGGGCGTCCCTGGACGCCTTGAGCGATCTGAAATGGAATACCTTCTCCAGTACCTTGAAGATGTTCTCCCTTGTATCTCGAAAACCAAGGGAGGAGATATCCGATCCCACTATCCTCCTCTTTCCCGCACATAACATCTGCAGGTCGCCAACAGCGGACCGGAGGTCGCCATCCGACCGGTCCGCAAGGCTCCTCAGGATCGTGTCGTCATATCCCACCCCCTCCAGGGTGCAGATCTTCGCCAGCCTCCCCGCCACTGAGACCGCGGCGAGCCTGCGGAACTTCAGTGTGGCACATAGGGCCTTGAGCGCCGATCCGGACCCCTTTGTGAGGCCGTACAGGTCGTTCACTATCAGGATCACGGGATGGCACGTCATCCTGACCAGCTCCACGATCGCCTGCTTTCCCCCCCGGTCCGACATGTCGAGATCCCCGCTCCTTGCGGAGCCCTCGTGAAGGTTATCGGCCTCATCCAGAATGAAAAGCTTCATTCTGGGCTCCGACCCCACCTCGAAACCGCCCACATCCGTGATATCCCTTGACTGAGAGCCTCTTGATATCAGCGATCTGATCGCCTCGACGTTCCTCGCATCGGAGGCGTTCAGCTCGGAGACATCCCATCCCATCTCCGCCGCGAGCGCAAGCGCGGCGCTCGTCTTCCCCACCCCCGGCTCCCCATCGAGTATCAGCCCCTTTCTTGCCGGAGTGCGGTTCTGGGACCACTTCCCCGCCCATTCGCGCATCTCCGATATCGCCTTGCCCTGCCCCGTGATATCCTCCAGCCTCCTCGGCCTATGTTTCTCTATCCATTCAAGGTCCGCTGGAGGGGGGAGATCAACCATCTCAAGGGGATTGACAGAGCCCTACTAAACCCTTTCCTAATGGGGCCTTGTCCGAATGTAAAGGGGGTCGCTTCCACAGTGTGGATCATGATATTTTTCATTGATTGATAGCCAATGGACAGGATATATATAGACTGGGGCCGGTCCATATCTCGGCCCGACTGCAATTGCGGTTCAGATAAAGGTGAGAAGTCAGATGAAAAAGGATGAGAAGAACGGGTCGGAAAGGGCGATAGAACCCGATGAAGGCCGGATCGAAAAGAATGGAATGGAACAGGGGGCCACCGGCAAGGAGGCCACATCCCCGATCCCGGACCTCAAGGCGATGGAGCTCAGCCATGAGCTGGTGGAGACGTCCAACGCGATAATAATCGGACTGGATATCAACGGCAACGTCACGATCTTCAACAAGGGGGCCGAGAGGGCCCTGGGGTACAAGAAGAGCTCGATAGAGGGGACCTCGTGGTTCGAATACATAATCGATAACGACGCCGAGAGGGGGATACTGGAGGTGTTCCAGTGGACCATCGACAGCGGATTCAAGACCCAGTACGAGAACAGGGTTCGCTCCAGCTCGGGCAGGGTGATAACCGTTTCATGGGAGAACACGGTCATCTTCGACCACACGGGAAATCTCAAGCTTATCCTGATGGTCGGGCAGGACATCACCAGGATGAAGAGGCTCGAGGAGAACCTCAGGGTCCAGAGCGATAGGCTGATAGCCGCCCTTGACGAGATCGCCCTGTACAACGACCTGATGGTGCACAATATCAACAACGCCAATACGGGCATCATGGGATACCTTGAGCTGATCAAGCTGCCCGGTACGCCGGAGAATAAGAAAAGGGAGTTCGTTGACCGGGCCCTGAACGAGGTGCGAAAATCCTCGTCCATCATCAACGATGTGAAGGTCATGTCCCTATCGCAGACCGAGACGGAAGGCGAGGCCGTGAACCTCTCCGATTCCATCGAAAAGGCAATAACGATAGTGGAAAGGAGATATCCCGGGAACGGCCGGCATATCAGGCGTGAGGAGATGGACATGCACGTTATCGCGGATGACCTCCTGGTGGAGGTCCTGATCCGCATCCTTGAGGATTCCATCAACAGATGCGGGGAGGGGGAGCTGTTGATCGACATAGATGTAGAGAGGGACCCATCCCTCTCACACCTGGTATCCGGTGCGATCCACATCAGGATGATCGATAACGGGAGGCCACTCCCAAAGGAACAGCTGGAGAATCCCCTGAACAAACCGCCGAGGTGGGTGGATAAGACAATGGGACTGGGCCACTATCTTCTGGGTAAGATGATCGAAAGGTACGGCGGGTTCATCTGGCTGGAGAACAGGGAGGGCGGGGACGGACTC
>CBDVER010000010.1:0-13786 GCA_965373055.1 uncultured Thermoplasmata archaeon | reverse complement strand
TGGTCCCAAGGATGATGGGTTTAAGGTTCTTACCGACCGCACCCTCGACTATGTCGAGTAAAAGTGACCTTGTAAGCGGTCCCCTGGGTGCAAGCGCCAGCATGACCCTGTTCCTGTCGATCGTTGAAAGGACATCTGCGGACATCCCCATGAATGATCTTTTCGAGCCGTTCTCCCCGTAAGGTGCCATCTGTTCCACCATGATAAACAATACAGAAGATCGCCGGGCAAAATCTCCCCTTTCAACACCCTGACCTGCGGAAAAAGGCTATCTGCATCTTAGGTTAAATAGTTGTCCTCAAAGGATGATTTTTCATTTTCCAGGGGATGGGTCAAAGGCGACATCATCGTCAGTATATTCCCTCTATTTCATGATGGATCATGTTCCTGTCTATCTCCCTCTTGTGGAATATGTCATCCGGAAGAAGGACAGATACCTCCTCGACCCCCTCGCTCCTTCTCATCCTCTCGAGGAGGTCGTCCATCGCGTGAAGGTCCTTTCCGAAATATTTGATCCATATGCCCCTGGGCTCCTGAAGGATCTGGGTGTAGTAACAATCCTTTGCTATATTCAACAGGGATGAGAGGTTCTTCTCCGTGCCTGCGCTCTTTTTTACACTGACGATGGCGGAGATGGGTGGAAATGGATCTATCTCTCCCTCATTCACAAGCGGGAGAACGCGTAATACGTTTTGATGAACGAGCTTCTCGATAAGTGGCGCGATCCTCCCCTTTTCTATATCCGTCCTCTCCGAAAGTTCCGTCTCGGACGCCCTGCCATCATCGATGATGGCCATCATCAGATTTAGCTCATCGATCGGGGGGACCTCGGGGATCTCCTCCCTGAACCTGGGAACGAAATGGGCCGTTACGGAATGTGGCGAGGCGATCCTCTCCATTGCCCTGATGGCAGCCATAAGAGCTGCCCTGTCGTAGTGGACTATCTCACACATCATGAAATCGTCAAGGTTGGTGATGATGGAGGCGACCTGGACCATCTCACTCACCGCTCTTTGGATCCTGTCCCTGCTCTTGATATCGAAGTTAAGCCGAACGTATGTGGTATCGTAATTGAAGATCCTCCTGTCGATGAAGGCGGAGAACCCTTCGATTATCCCCTCCCGGATCATCAACCTGATCCTTCTGTCAACGTTGCCTGCAGTGATACCTACAAGTGAGGAGATGGTTTCGGATGAATACCTCCCATCCCTGTGGAGGTGGGCGAGTATCTCCAGGTCCTTGACGTCCATTTCCTCCCTCGCATAATTATTTGACCGGTGCAGAACGATCTTGTGGGTGCCTGATTTACAATGGACCTTTTACTATATCAATTATATTTACAGGTTGACAGCAAGGTAATGGCGTATGCCCCTGATAATGATCTGTGGAATTGACGGTCGCACTATCTCAGAGTGAAAGATATCTGGACCTCTCCCATTCGGAGACGTGGGCCCTGTGCTCCAGAACCTCGTTCTCTTTCATGGAGACCACGGCGTCGAACAGCTCATCTCCCAGCCATGATCGCATCCTGTCATCCTCTTTCGCCGCCTCAACGGCCTCGTTGAGTGTAGATGGAAGCTGAACGATGCCCGCATCCGATCTTTCGGCAGGGGTCATCTTGTTGGGGTCCTTTGAGGTAGCTGGCGGCGGCTCTATCTTCCTTCTGATGCCGTCAAGGCCCGCCTTGATCATGACCGAGAAAACGAGATACGGGTTGGATGAGGTATCGGAGTGCCTGACCTCGATGTCCCCCACCCTTCTGGATGAGGCGGAGTTCGGTATCCTTATCATTGCGGTCCTGTTGCTTCCGCCCCAGGCTGCAAATACCGGCGCCTCGAAATTGGGGATCAGACGCTTGTAGGAGTTTACAGTGGGATTGGTGATAAGGCACATGGCCCTGGCATGTTCCAGAAGCCCTCCGATATAATATCTGGCAGCCTGGGAGAGTCTGAGCTCATCTTCCGGGTCGTGGAAAACAGAACCGTTCCCTCCCTCGATCCATTGATGAACGTGCATTCCATTGCCCAGGTCTTCAGTGGTGAGCTTGGGCATGAACGAAACGTACATGCCGAACCTCCTGGCGGTAAGCCTTGCAAGCTGCTTGTAGAGCATCGAATGGTCAGCGCACAGGACCAGATCGTTGACGTGCTTGAACTCGATCTCGACCTGCTCCGATCCCCCCTCGTGGTGATGGAACTTGATGTCCATTCCCGCGTTCATCAGGTTCTTGCAGAACTCATTTCGAAATGGGTCCGAGTGATCATATGGGACAGATGCGAAATATCCGTCGTGAATGCCAAGGGGATAGGAGGGTTCGCCCTGTCTCTTCCTGTCGAGTGGGTCAACGCCATCGCGGAACAGATAGAACTCCAGCTCCGGCTGCAGGTGCGCACGCTGGTATCCCATTTCAACGATCTCCTCGGCTGCGCTCTTTGCGCAGTTCCTCGGATCGGAGGGAAAAGGTGCGGAACCATCTGATAGGTAGGTGTCGGTTATCACCCTGGCGACCCTCTGAACGGATTCGCCGTATGGCATTACGAGAATGGATCCCGGGTCCGGTATGGCCCTGAGGTCGGAATTCTCGGTCTTCGCAAAGCCCACCGACGATCCGTCGAAGGTCATTCCCTCCTTCCACAGCCGACCATTGATGAAATCAGAGGAGGGACAGGTGAAGGATCTGATCCTTCCCGAGATATCGGTGAATTGACACTGTACCCACGTTATCCTCTCCCTCTCCAGAAGAGAGTTGGCTTTCTTTATCGATCTGATCCTTTCCAAGACCATGTTTAGTCCCTCCGGGCTTTCCCCGAAAAGCCTGGCCTGGATATAACATTACCTATATGGGAAAAGTTGGACGGAAAAGTGTTATCATCAGCCAACTTGAGACCAATCATCTCCGGCAATGAGGTAGGAGGGGCCAATATCTTCCGTAACAACATCGATGAACTTACCAAGGAGGGACCGATCCCCTCTGATAACGATAGGGGTGTAGTTGATGTCCCTCGCCATCATGGTCCCCTTCTTTCCTACTTTGGTCACAAGACATTCATTGTGTTTTCCGATCCGTGAGTACAGCAGGTCATGTGTGATTATCTGATGGACCGCCGTCATCTCCCTTGACCTCTCCTTGACCATCCAACCGGGGAGGTGACCCTTCATCCTCGATGCGGCGGTGCCCTCCCTGGAGGAGAAACGGGTGATGTTGAGGATGTCCGGTTTGAGGAGCTTCACGGCTTCAACGCTTTTCTGGAATTGTCCCTCGCTCTCGCCCGGGAATCCCACGATGATATCCGTTGAGAGGGTCAAACGGGGAAAATGGCGTCGAAGTCCCTCGATGAAATCAAGGTACTGTTCGAACGAGTATTTCCTGTTCATCGATCCCAGGACCTCATCTGATCCCGACTGAAGAGGTATATGGAAGAACCTGAAGATATGTGGATCTTCAAAGGCCCTTACGAGATCCTCCCCGACATCCATACCGGTATCGGGGTTCATCATGCCCACCCGTATCCTGTAGTTTCCCTTGACCCTATCGTTTATGCCGGAGAGAAGGGTGCCAAGATGATGGACATGGCCATTATCGTCTGTATGGTGATAGGATGCTGAATCCTGTGATGTCAACAGTATCTCCGATCTGCCGTCGATAAGGCCAACTTTGATCATGCTCTCGATACAGGAGGGTGGATAGGATATCAATCCTCCCCTGGCGTAGCGCGTGATACAGTAAGTGCAACTACCTTTACAGCCAGTTGATATGGGCACGATATTGTCGATCCTATCCGATGTTGAACGAATGTGAGGTAGGGTCGGGTCCACCTTGAGCGGGTCCCCTCCAAGCGACATGCCCAATCTTGGAAGCCCCATGGTATCAAGAATGGAAGCATCAGGATACCTCTTACGGATCTCCTCCCCTCTCAAGGAGGCAAGGCATCCTCCGATTATAACGCCTTTCCCATCCCTTGTAGCGCTTTTTATCCTCTTCCACATTTTCCGTTCGGTCGTCTCGATAACAGCACAAGTGAACAGCAGGACCGTATCGTGTTTTGAGCCGCCATCGATCAGGATCTCCTTACCGGATCTTGAGAGGATATCTGCGGCCTTTTCACCCTCACCCCTGTTCATGGTACAGCCGTACGTCTCAAGGAGGATCTTTTTTCCTTCCACAAATCTGTCGAAAGGGGTATGATATATACAAATTGTCCCATCTGCGATCAGATATCCTCGAATTCGGGGAGGTCATCGTCATCCTTGGAGGTTTTTTTCGCTGACCTATGCTTGTCTCCGGATCTCCTCTTTCCACCCTCTGGAGTGTTGAGGCCCGGAGCGCTCTTCTTCCCCTTAACCTCATCATCCTTGATGTCCTTGCCCTTCTTCTTTCCTTTATGGGCAGTACCGATGACGTTCATTGGCGGAAGTGATGGTTTCCCCTTCTTTTCCCTGAGCCCCTTATTGGAAGGGGTAGGCCTCAGCCTATCGGCCTCCCCCTTTCTTCCCATGAGCGCCCGGTTTCCAGGGCGGCCGTATAGCCCCTCATACTCCTTCCTCTCGCCCTCCTCCCTTATACGCTTCCTATCCTGTGCGGTGAAGTACATATATGAGAATATTGCGATGGCAGCTATGCCGATGCCGATCACCATTACTATCAGCCCCCATGGGGGGTCCTTTTCGGTGGAGGATATCGTGAACTCCTTCTTCGAGGTTGCGGACGGGGTGGTTGAACCGGGAGGATACGATGGGCTCTGGAGGACCAGATGCGCGGTTGCTCCCCTTGTGGAGATATCCACCTTCCATGATACGTTAAAATCCTTCGTCTGTCCCGATTCGATCTCGCCCACATCTCCATCCAATATAATCTTCGTATCATCCATGGTAACGAAAATTATCTTCCATGTAACATCCGAAGGGGATAATGGGTAATGGTTCGTGATGGAGAAGGTGAAATGCATGGTGTCCCCCACCGAATAATCCGGAGAGGGGTATAGTTCCAGGTCCGAGACACCATCTCCATCAATGTCAACGATCTCAAGGTTCAGGAGGTTCAATTTTATGCCCATCTGGAAGTACTGCTGTTTGCCGAACCTCCCGAATTTATATATGATGCTTATAACGCCGTTCCTTGCCGGAGCATCCATGGGTACGTCCACGTCGAGAAAGATAACGGCAGTCTGATAGGGTGAAAAGGTCAGATCAATGCTCTGGAGGTCCTCTGATAGGACCTCGATCATCAGGTCCTGTTCTCCGGAGATATTGAACGATCCCCCGTCGATCTCGAAACCTTTGGATCCAGGCCCCACGGTTACGAGAGAGATGGAGGCATGCCCCCAATCCGGAGATTGATCTATGGAGAGGCTGACGGTATCGAAGAAATTACCCCGGTTCTGGAGGTTGAATTTCAACCGGTTCGCACCCAGTGTCAATTCGTATATGCCCCCCTTCCCGCCGAGCACCTCATTTGTCACACTGGCCAGGCAATCATCGTTGATCAGAACCTCAACGGAAAGGATGATACGTGTCGAGTTGGCATATCCATCGGCGATGAGGATGACCTCTTTCTTTCCAGCTATCGCATTCATGGGCAGTGTGACTATAGGGTGGAATGTCCTGGAGCTGCCGGGCGATATGGGAAGGTCCGTCGTGGTAGGGTCGAAAGGATCGTTGAAATAGAAGCTCCATCCGGATGGGACGGAATCCTCCCTTATCCTGATGTAATCAGTGGTTGTGGCCCAGTTCTCAAGGGTAAGGTTGAACTCCGCCTGGCCTCCGATCTCAACCTTCTGGTATCCAAGAGGCAGAACCATGGCCCTGAGATCATATATGTTGGTGACCGTGATATCAATGTCGGGAGAGGTGAATGGTCTGGTTATTCCCCCTGCCATGGCAACGATGGTGGATATCCTCTTGTCTCCGATCAGGCTGGTAGAGGGGGCCCAGATAGTGAAAGAGATCGACGTACTGGCACCCTCCGGAATTTGACGGTCGTTATCCGAGAATATCACTGTCCATTCTCCATCAATTCGCTCCCGGGCGGATATGATCTTGTCCATATCCAGCGAGACATCATACGATCTTGACCCGATGTTCTCCAGGGTGAATGAGCCAACATATGGTGTATTCTGTCCGAGCGAATAATGTGTGGATGGCACCGTTATCCTTATGGGGCCGGATTCGCATATTATCTCCAGCGTCACCTTCCATCTATCCAGGGTATCCCTGTCCTTGATCTCGATATCTATGGCCCCGGTTCCGGGAGTTGGGTTCTTGAGGTAGAGGTAGAGGTCCTCTGTTGTAGGGCCTGTGGGCATGTTGACGTTCATGGTGGTCATGCCGTTATCGAGGAAAACGGACCAATCAAGCGGTATGTCCGTAATGGTGAGAATGTAATGGACCTCGTAGACATTATCATTGATCAGGTGTATCTTGTAGCTCTCGCTGTCACCCGGCTGCAGGTGGTCCACATATCTTGTGGTTCCCTCTATCTCCTTCAGGTATCCTCCGATGAGGCTTATGGGGTGGTCTTCAGGGACGCCGGAAACCCCCATGTCCGTCTCAAGCAGTGAAAGGGGAAACAGCATTACCGATATCAGTATCAGGCAGGCAAGCAGCTTGCTTATTTTCATGGAAACGAACCTCGGAGACCAATCGTCAATGACCATATTTAAGTTTGCTGTACATAAGAAAATCATGATGGGTCAGGCGAGCATCTCATTGCATATTTCCAGCTTTCCCCTGGCCTTCTCATATCGGGGATCGCATTCAATGGCTCTTCTGAAGAATATCGCAGCCTCCTCGAACATTGGGGGGTCGATCTCCATGAAGATCGAGCCCAGGTTGTACCATGCCCTCTCATATTTACTGTTTATCTCCAGTGCACGGTTGAAGGAGATGATGGCATCCTCAAGTCTCCCCTGTTTTTGCAGGAGGATCCCCAGGTTGTTGAGGCTTCTGAACGAATGGGCGTTCCTCTCGATCGCCCACCGGTAATACCTATCCGCTTCATCGAGATCCCCATTCTTGAAATGGAGGTTTCCCAGCTGGTACAGCATCTCCTCGTGGTTATCGTGAGCGGTCAGTTCCCTCTCAAGTGTGGCAATGGCACCATCGATCGAGCCCTCCTGTTCCAATCTGTTGGCGGAACAGATGATATCGTTGATCCTGGAGGATATGATCTTCTTCTTTCTCACCTTCACAACCCGTTTGATCTTTTGCCTACGGACCACAATGGGCTTTGTAGGGACTGTATCATATTTGTCGGGTATGGGTGATATCCCCTCCGAACCAGATGATAAGGGGATGTCTCCCACCTCACGTTCAATATCAGGATATTGTGGGGGGGCGATCTCCTCGGCATCAGGTATCTCGTTGATCTCCTCCTCTATCTCCTCGAATTCCGGTAGGTTCTCAGCCCCAACATCGAAGAGGTTTCTGGTGTCGAGCTCCATGTCGAATAGGTTCTTGGTGTTGAATTCCATATCCAAAAGATCTCTTTTATCCTCTATTTTTTCAACATTAAAGTGATTAGGTTCCATACGTTCAATGTATACATCCTTCTCCTCCAGATCATCGGAGATAGATCCAAGCTCGATCTTGCCGGTATCGATCTCCGCTTTGAGTTGGTCGATATCGGAGGTATTTGGATCGTGTCCAAGGAGCATTTTCAGGGAGTTCTGTTTTTTCATTGTTTCAAGGTCTTTCTCATTTTTCTCGATCTTTCTTCTGAGGGACCAGTATCTCTCCTTGAGTTTTCTAACGTACTGTATACGTTCGCTCTCGGCAACGGCTTCAATGCCACCAACTCCCATGAGCTGTTTCAGACCTTTACCTATTGGCTCACCCATATGGACTCCCTTCTATCTCATCTATTCTGTCGGTATGTTTTCCCCGACCTCAAATGGCCGTAATATATATTAATTATTTATTGCAATCGATAGTATTCATAGTAATATTTACTATTTTATAACTGGGAGGCAAAGGATAACAACATTTGTCCATAGGGATGTTCCAGACGGAGATCTAAATCGCTTGTAAGCAACGTCTGGAACGTTTGGAAAAAACCGTATCAGAGCATGTATAATCAGTTTTTTCCAACAGATGGGAGTATCCTATTTACGATTATTATTGATTTTAAACAATAGGATGGATGCTCCCATCGGGATTCGAACCCGAGTGACCGGCTCGAAAGGCCGGGATGATTGGCCGGACTACACCATGGGAGCGTAGAATTAGGTCAGGATTCGGGAAAAACAAGGTACTATTTAATCATATGCGGGCGGGATCACCTTCGTCTATTGAAAAGAAGAGACAATAGTATGACGGTCATGGATAGGGCACCAAGCGTGAGAAACGGCGTATCGCCTCCATCTTTTTCATCCGAGGAGATATTATCCTCCATCCTCTCGATGGGCTCCCCCTCGATTATCGTGACACGTGTCATGACGATATCATCGACGGGATGGTTGCTCAGAAGCGGTCTCAGGTTGCCATAGGTATCGCATCCCGCGATCCTCTTGGCCACATCAAGTCCCTCGATGACAACTCCAAACACCGCATAACCATGATCACCGGTATTCTCCAATCTCTCGGAATCATCCAGATCGTGCTGTGGGCCGTCGCAGATATAGAATTGGGAGGAGGCGGAATCCGGCTCTGACGACCTTGCCATGCCCACGGCGCCGTCCACGTGTGTTGCATTGGGGCATATCTCGAGTGGTATGGTCGTCGATGACCCACCCATTCCGTCATCGTAGGGGTTGTTATTCCTGGTGTTGGGATCTCCGGTCTGGGCCACGAAACCATCAATACATCTGTGAAATGAGATCCCATCGTAGAATCCGGAGGAGGCAAGATCGGCGAAGTTATCCGTTGTGATCGGGGCCATATTGTCGTAGAGCTCTATCACGATCTCCCCCCAGCCGGCGACCTCGATCACGGCCAATCTGTTGGTCACATTGAGCTTTTGTTGCTCCGTGTAAACCACCTCCTGATATGGGCTCTCCATCAGTTCCTGGCTCTGTCTATCGGTAGGGTCGAATCCTTCGGATGGTAGAGAGAGAAGGATGATGGAGATAGATAGGAGGGCCAGAGGTAATATCTTCATCCAATTCACCGCGTACAAAATGCCTTACAATGTCCAATACCATACATCGTTAAAAACATATAGGGAACGATGAGGTGTTGTCAGCGGTATATCGGGACGAGGGAGCCAAATGGAACATATATCACGATCCTATCACCGTTCCCGTAAACCATATCATGAGGGACAAGAACCCTGTAGCTCCTCTTTTCGGAGGTGATATCCACCAGATGGTCCCTTCCCCTGTACTCGGACCTTCTTACGATCCCCTTGATAATCAGACCCTCCATATTTTCCATGGATGCGGACTCAGGTCGAAACATCATAAGGATCGGCCTCTTATCTCCCTTCCAGGGAATATCTCCAAGTTCGGATATAAGATCGTTTCCACTTATCCCGTTAACGTGGACGGAATTCATGAAACCCATGAACTCGGCGGTCTTTCTTCTCCTTGGGTTCCAGTAGATCTGTTTCGGGTATCCCTCCTCGAGGATCCTGCCATCTTTCAGGAAACCGATCCTGTCGGACAGGGAGAGGGCTTCCGACTGATCATGGGTGATATAAAGCGTTATGACGTTCTGATCCATCAGGATCCTTTTCAGGTCCCTTCTGAGGCTCTCCCTCAATTTGGTATCCAGAGCCGAAAGAGGCTCGTCAAGCAGGATCACCTTGGGCCGTACGGCAAGTGTACGGGCCAGTGCCACCCTCTGTTTCTCTCCTCCCGAGAGTTCGGAAGTGCTTCTCCCGGAGTATCCCTCAAGTCCTACCAGGTTAAGCATATCATCTGTTATGGACCTCACTTTTCCTCTGGAAAAACCCCTCGACCTGGGGCCGAAACCGATGTTTCCCTCAACGGTCATATGCGGAAAAAGCGCGTAATCCTGAAAGACGACACCTATTCGCCTTTTCTCGGTTCTCTGATTGGTTATATCCCTTCCGTCCAGTAAAATGGTCCCTTTCAAGGGTTGAAAAAAACCTGCGATAATGTTGAGCAAGGTGGTCTTTCCGGACCCGGACCCTCCAAGAAGCGTGAATATCTCCCTATCAGAGATGGAAAGGTCGATCCCATCCAGTATATTTATTTTCGATCCCTGGTATCGAAATTTGATGTTCCTGATATCAAGGGTCAGCTTTTCACCCCCCATCTGATAAGAAGTCGATGTGATATCTCAAGTGTAAGGAAGGATACGAATGTTATAAGCATCATGATAACAGCATAGGCATTTGCGGTGCCGAAATCACGGTTTCCATAGAACCGGTACAAGGCCACCGGCATTGTTGTATGCTCGGGTGAGGAGACCATTATGGTCGCCCCAAGTTCACCCAGAGATATGGCGAATGCGAATATCGACGCTATCATCAGCCCCGGAAGAAGAAGGGGAAGATATACCCTGACAAGGGTTTCCAGACGCGAAGCTCCAAGGGACCTGGCCGCCAGGGTCAGGTTGGGAGGGATATCCTTCATGGAATTGTATAGGGATCTGGCACCGAATGGAAAGGCGATGACGGCATGTACCAATACAACTATGATCCAGCTTCCTACCAAGGGTATCGTACCGCCTGAATAGACCTTGACCAATCCATAGCCAAGTGCAACTGTGGAAACACCAAGGGGAAAGAGCAGGAGGGCGTCAAGAAAGGATTTGCCAAAAAAACGTCTCCTCCTGATCAGGATCGCGGTTATCAATGAAAGGGGTAGGGAGATGACGATGGTGAGGAAGCCGAATAGCAGAGAGTTGATCACCGCGCCAAAAGGTGACACCCCCAGAACCGGGTCGTCTTCCCTATCCAGAACGCTATCATACCAGTGAAAGGAGTACTCGGTATCTCCTTCGGGATACCTGTGAAAGGAGGCTTCGACCACGGAGAGGAGGGGGCCGATTATCAGGAGAGAGATAATGATCACATAGGCGATCATGAACAGTGACCTTACGCCTATCCTTCGTCCCCTTTCAGTAGCGGAGAACCCGGACCCCATGGTGATCTTCCTCAGGTCACCATCCTTTGAAGTGCTCCATAGATACAAGAGGGTGGAAAGGAGTACCAGAACGGATTCTATCAGGAGGAGGGATCCGGCCATCTTGAAGTCCAACCTGCCTGTGAACTGCCTGTATATCTCCACCTCGATGGTAGCATTTGTGAGCCCTCCTATAACCAGAACGACACCAAAGGAGAGCAGGCAGAAAGTGAAGACAAGGGATCCCGCAGCCAGGAGTGCATATCTCATCTGAGGTATTACTATCTGGAAAAAAGTTCTCGATCTGCCCGCTCCAAGTGATCTGGCCGATAACAGGATCTTTCCGTCCATCCTATCGAATCTTGAATGAAGGATCCTGAGCGCTATGGGAAAGTTGAAGAAGATGTGGGCGAGTATTATCCCCTGTTTTGTGAATAGGATCTCAATAGCAGGTAAGGAAAGTCCGGATAATGCGTTTATATCCGTGATCCATCCGTTGATGGTGCCATTCGAGCCGAATAGAGAGATGAAACCCATTGCCAGAACGAGGCTGGGTATCACGAAAGGGATCGTACAGAGTGCCAGAACCGCCGATCTTCCGGGAAATCTATACCTGGAAAGCAGGTATGCTCCGGGGAAGGCCGCAGCCAGGGTAACCATAGTGGATACAACCGCTTGAACTACGGTGAATCGAATGATATTGATGGATCTACTGCTATCGAATACCCTCCCGATCTCCGAAAGCGTGAACCCACCCCCATCGGGGAAAAGCGATATCGATATCAGGGAAAGTATAGGATATATGCAGAATGTCACTACGAAGGTAAGGACGAAAAGATATGAAAAAGGCCACTTGAACCTATCAAATAGATCGATCATCTTTGGTGATCTCATCGTACGCCCTCGTTACTATGAAAATGCCTCATCCCATGCGTCCATCCAATCATCATAATTTAGCCGCACTTCCTCTGTCGTTGGCTCCGAATGATCCTCTGCAAAGGCGCCGTATTGGGAGAATTCGGGGTTGATATCAACGGAGGGAACCACGGGAAGCATGTAAGTGTTCCAAACCCTGCTCTGGAACTCGTCGGTGAGGCTGAAATCGAGGAACTTCTTTGCCAGATCAGGGTTATTTGCACCCTTTACGAGACCTGCACCCTCTATCTGACGGTAAGCTGACGCATTGGGAACGACGGGAATGGCGTTAGGCTCGGTTATATCGTCCCCCCACATCACCTCATAGGCTGCATCCAGGCCGTAAGATATGCATATGGGCGCCTCACCCGCGCTCCATGCGGTATACATCGCATCCCATGACCCGAGCACCCTGGATCCAGCGTTGCGGGATAGGGCACCGAAGAACTGCTCATGATCCTCTCCGGATGTATGGGCCGCCCAGATCATGAATGAGGAACCGGTGGAGGAGGTTGCGGGGTCCAGGAGGATCATCTGATCCCTGTAGATCGGATCGGATAGGTCCAGGACGCTATCCGGTATCGGAAGGTTCCTCTCGACCATCATCTCACGGTTGCAGAGGATAGCTATGTAACCATAATCGAAAGGGACGATATAATGGTCAGGATCGAAGTTGATCGTCGTGTTCAGTCGGTCGATATTATCCGGGATATATGGTTCCAGAAGGTCGTGGGATACGGCCCTGTGTAGCATGGAATTATCGATACCGATCACCACGTCCGCAACGGGGTTCTTCTTTTCGAGGATCATTTTGCCGATGATGGTGCCGACGTCTCCGGGTGTCAAAACCTTCACCTTGACATTGTACATCTCCTCGAATATCGGTATGACCGCAGGGCCCAGGCCGTAGGATTGAAAGCTCTCATAGGTATAGATGACGAGATCGGGCTCCTCATCTTCGGAGATGCTTTGAAGGTAGATGACCGCACCTGATACACATATGACCAGTAAAAGCAGGGATCCCACGATATACACAATGATCCTGCGATCTCCCCTTCCCTCTTCACCATCTGCCATTTTATCACTCTCTGTAAATCATATCGATCTTCTTCTGGATCTTAACCGTCCTGGCCGCGACGGAAAGGGAGGAGTTACCAAGGATATAGAGACATGGTTCTATTCCGAAGTCGCCCGGGTCCACGAGATAATTGTAACCATTGAGGTCGGCGCGACCCAGTTCCTCAAGCGGATCGATCTCCTTTCGGTCTATGTAAAATACTTTCATCCTCATATTTACAAGGGCCTTTTTGATGATCTCATTGAAGGCGATATTAATAATGCTGTTTATGCCTGGATTATTTTTTCGGACCGCACATATGATCGATGATAGGTGGGTAGAGCTACCAGGTGAAGGGGTCTTGATCTCCATCAGCTTTCCATCCACATATGTCAATCTTCCGGGGAAGGCAACAACCTCATTGCCTCCCTTGCAGTCCTTGATACAGGATGCGATGTTTATCTTTACCGCGGGGATCAGATCCTTTATCGAGTGCATGTTCAGGTAGTCAAGTGCCTGGACAAGTTCATCTGTTACCAGGGAGGCATTGTTGTATCCATCGATCTTGAAACAGCTCACGTTCGGAAGATTGAAACCGGTTCTCTTGAGATATGCGGCGTCTATGGCGTTGTTTCTCTTCATGATCATACAGGCACCGCAGAATTTGGAGGTCATATCCGACTTATTACCGCCGGATAGTGCGGTAACTGTAAGATCACCTGTAAGATTTTCTATATAATCTTCCATTTGTGGAGAGATGATCCTATCCTCCTTCAGATATTTGCTC